>JAAXHF010000671.1 GCA_012271025.1 Deltaproteobacteria bacterium
CGCCTCGACCACGCGCGGCACGATAGTGGACAGCGCGGTTGTGCTCTTCACATGACCGCCGGCCTCAAGGCCCTGGGCAATAATGCCGTCCACCCCGGCCTCGGCTGCGGCAACGGCCTCGTCAACACCGCCGACCTGCACGAACACCCGTGTTCCGCGCTTATGGGCTTCGGCCACATACGGCTGTGGGTCGCCCCAGAACAGGACCAGCACCGGCACCGCCTCTTCCAGACAGGTCTCGATCTGGCCCTCTTGCAGCAGGGGCAGGATGATATTGACCCCGAACGGTTTGTCGGTCAGCGTCCGCAGGCGCCGAATCTGTCCGCGGATGTAGGGCGCGGGCAGCCCGCCCATGCCCAGCACGCCGCACGCCCCGGCGTTGGACACCGCAGCCGTCAGCTCCGGCCCGGCCATGCCCCCACCCATGCCAACCGAAAAGATCGGGTGCTGAATGCCAAGCTGCCGACACAACGGCGTGTGCAGCCCTGTTTTTGCCATACTCCCTCCAGTCAGTGTCGAGCTGGTGTGTGGCCGACGGCTCGGTGCGAGCGGTCAGGCAATCACGTAGCCGCCGTTGGGGCTGATGGCTTGGCCGACCACGAAGTCCGACTCTTCAGATGCCAGGTAGACGGCCAGATTGGCGATGTCCTGGGGTGAGCCGAACTGGCCGGCGGGTGTGGCCATGGCAATCGCCCGCCGGACGTTATCGTCCAGCCCTTCGGTCATCGGCGTATCAATATAGCCGGGCGCGATCGCGTTGACCTGCACCCCGCTGACAACCGCCTCACGGGCCAGCGCCCGGGTGAAGCCCAGAATGCCGGCCTTGGCCGCGCTGTAGTGTGGTGCGCCGGCACAGCCGGTCATGCCACAGATCGAGGCAATGCTGATGATCTTGCCCGAGCGCTGTTTGTGCATGATCTTGAGCGCCTCGCGGCTGCAATAAAACGTGCCGTCCAGATGCACGCTCAGCATCCGCCGCCACTCTTCGTCGCTCAGGTTCTGGGTCGCCTCAAGCGCGGTTTTGATCCTGCCCGTCTTGGCCAGCTCGGCCTGTTGCTTGGCCATGACCTTGTTAAACCGCGCCCGCACGGTCGGGTTGTCCAGGCCGATGCCGGCATTGTTGACCAGAATATCGAGCTGTGAAAAGCGCTTGGTCAGCCGGGCGAACATCTGAGTCACCTGGCGGCTTTTGGACACGTCGGCTCTGACCGCCAGGCCGCTGGCCTGCTGGCCGCACTCCTCAACGACCTGCCGGGCGTTTTCGACCCGCAGGTCGTTGCACACCACCGTTGCCCCTTCGCGGGCAAAACTGAGACAAATCGCCCGGCCAATGCCCGACGCTCCACCGGTCACCAGCGCGACTTTTCCGTCTAAACGTCCCATGCTTGCTCCTTTCAACAGTCGGACCTATTCCGTCCAAAACGGGCCGGGGTACAGCGGCCGGGCCTCGGCCACCTGGGGCGGCCAGACGATCTCCTTGCGCCCGTGCTGCCACTGGGTAACCAGCATGGGGTGGGCGGTCTGGCGGCCGGTGTCGGCATCAATGGCGTAGGGCCCGTACAGGGTAGTGCAGCGCAGTCGGCTGGCCGCGTCGCGCAGGGCGCGCTGGTCGAGACTGGCGGCCTGCTCCACACAGCGCTGGGCGATGATCCCGGCCGTATAGCCCTGGACGGCCGGATAATCGACCGGCACGGTGGCGCTCTTGAGGTAGTGGAACAAGAAGGTCTCTTCCGACGGTCCGCAATCCGCCCGATAGCGGACCTGCGGCTCCCACTGGCTGGGCGCAAAAAAGCCGTTGGCCCGGTCTTGCAGTTCGGCCTTGAAACGGCTGATGGCGGCCACCACCAGGCCGGCGGCCTTGATTCGCGGCCTGAGTTCGCACAGCTGGCGACCGAGCAGAATATCGTCCTCGACCCGTCCCACGCTGAGCACCACATCCGGGGGGTCGTCGTCAAGCGCGGCCAGCAGGGGGCGGAAGTCCTGGGTGCCGGAACGGTAGGTCTGGTTCAGGCTCAGGGTATACGCTTCGCGCTCTATCCAGCGCAGCACGCCGGCGGCCATGTCGGCGGCAAAGCCGGTTCGGGCATGAAACAGGGCGACCCGTCGGGCGGTCGGGTCAACCGCCTTGAGCAGGTCGAGAATGGCGCACAGGTAGAGCGAGGCGGGCGTCAGGATACCGACCAGCCAGGACAGGTTGCACTCAAAGATTTCGTCCGAGGAGCCGCTGTGATTCCACACCACGGTCTGGCGCGCCTCGGCCACCTCGGCCGCCGCCAGGGTCAGCCCGCTGCCGTAGGGACCGATCAGCAGATCAACGCGATCCTGGTCTATCAGTTTTTCGGTACACGTTCGGACCTTCGCCTCGTCGCTCTCGTCGTCCTCGACCACCAGAGACACGGGCAGGGCCGGTTCCTGGCGGTTGGGGCGCATCCCGCCGGCCGCATTCACGTCCCGGACATAGCACTCCAGGCCCTCCAGCACCTGGCGACCGAGCCGGCTGTAGCGTCCGCTGAGTGAGACCGCAATTCCCATGCTGATGTGTGACATGGCTTCCCCTCAGTATTTGGCAATCACCTGGCGGCTGAACTCCTCAATCATCTCTCTGCCGTTGTTCACGACCTGAATCGTGATCTGCTTGAGCCCGACGGCCTCCAGGGCTTTCAGGCGGGCGATGATGTCCTCGCCGGTTCCGGTCAGCGAAAAGCCGCGGATGAGCGTCTCGTCCAGATATTGTTCCTCGCCCGGCTTCATATAGATCAGATGTCCCTCGTGAATCTCCAGGTAGCGCCGGTCGGCCGGAGTGCGCAGGCCGGCGACATACTCCGTCTCGTAGCGCTGGTACAGCTGTTGGAGGGCCGGGGGCAGGTCGGCCGCCACCGCCGAGCGCTCCCACAGGGCGTGCAGGGCGACCAGGGCAAACGGCCCGACCCGCTCCAGCACCCGGGGCGCGACCGCAGACTCGCCGGGCTGCAAGACGCAGCTGGTGGTCAGCATGGTGTTGGGCAGGCTGCTGGCCTGACGGCCGACCGTATCCGCCCCACGCTGGACCTGGGCCAGGTTTTTCTGAAAGCTGTCGGGATCGCTCAGGGTCGTGATCCAGCCGTCGGCCAGCTCACCGGTCAGGGCCAGGGCCTTGGGGCCGTTGGCCGCGATATAAATCGGAATCGGGTCCGTGAGGTTGATGTAGCCGCGGTCGGGGTGCAGAAACTTGATCCAGCGCTGCCGCTGGCCGTCGCGGTACAACACCTCCTCGCCCCGCAGCAGCGCCCGACACTGCTCGGTCTGTTCGCGCAGCGCGCCGAGCGGCAGGGGTGGCAGGCCCATGGTATTGCGACCGGTGAAGCCGGTGCCCAGGCCGAGGATGACGCGGCCCGGGGCGAGCTGGTTGATGGTCGCAATCGAATGGGCGGTCACCGGCGCAATCCGGTTGCCGGGAATCGCCACACCCGTGCCCAGGGTCAGGGTCTTAGTCTTTTCCGCAGCCAGGGCCATGCACACATACACATCGCTGTACAGCATCTGGGAGTCATAAAACCAGGCGTGCGAAAAGCCGTGGTCTTCGGCAACCACCAGGTCTTGCCAGGCGTCGGGACGGGCGGGATAGGCAATTGCAAATTCCATTCGGTCCTCCTTCCTGTCTAATTCAGATAGGCCAGTAGCTCGGGCAGGCGTTCAATGACGATATCGGCGTCGACCGGCCAGGACGGCTCACGGCCGTTGGTCAGCAGGACCGTCCAGGCGCCGGCCGCGCGGCCGGCCTGGGTGTCGTGGCGAAAGTCGCCGACCATCACCAGCCGGTCGGGGCCGACGCCAAAGCGGTCGGCGACCAGCCGCAGCGCCGCCGGGTCGGGTTTTGGCGGCGCGTCTTCGCGGGCGACCAGCAGGTCAACCCGAATGCCGAGCCGGCGGCACACCGCCTGCAACGAGGCGCGGCTGTTGCGGGTGATAATGGCCACCGGCAGGGCCAGGGCCTGGACCGCGTGCAGGGTGTGCTGAGCCCCGTCATTCCACTCCACGTGCTCCACCCCATCCTGCTCAAATGCCTCGATCACGGCTCTGGCCTGCCGCTGCTCGGCCGGGGGCAGCCGCTCCAGCCAGTCGAGAATGTCGCCCTCGGCCAGCCCCAGTTGGGCGCGCAGCCTGGTGAAGTCGAGATAGGGTCTGGTCAGGGTACTGTCGAGGTCAAAGGCCACCGCGGCCAGGGGATGGGGATGATCCTGAATAGTGATGGAGCGGCGGGCGGGCAAAGGGAATCGTGATGTCCTTCCGATCTTTTTTGTTGTCACGCTTCCCTCTGTCATACGTCACAGTGCTTATCACGCTTGCCTGTCAGCCGCAGGGTACTGGTTCACCGCTGGAATGGCAACACGGGAGGTCGGCCAGGCTTGACGCCCAGGCGCGGCTGGGTCAGGCTGACATGCCTGGAGCACGGCGAATGACACTGCAGTTCGATGTCAGCATTGTTGGCGGCGGTATTATCGGTCTGGCCACCGGACTGGAACTCAGCCAACGCTTGCCCGGAGTCAGGCTCGCCATTGTGGAAAAAGAAGACCGGCTGGCCAGCCACCAGACCGGCCACAACAGTGGCGTGATCCACTCCGGCATCTACTACCGGCCCGGCTCGCTCAAAGCCCAGACCTGTGTGCGCGGCTCGCAGGAATTGGTCGCCTTTTGTGAGCGTCACGCCATCCCCTACCAGCGCTGCGGCAAGGTCGTGGTCGCCACCTCGACCGACGAGCTGCCCCGGCTCGAGGAACTCCACCGCCGCGGCACGGCCAACGGGGTGCAGGGTCTGGCCATGATCGGGCCGGAACGCCTGCGCGAGTTGGAACCGCACGCGACCGGCATCAGGGCCCTCCACGTGCCGAGCACCGGGATTATCGACTTCTCCCGGGTAGCCCGCACCTACGCCCGGCTGGTTGAGGACGGCGGCGGAACGATGCTGCTCAAACACCAGGTGCAGCAGCTGCGCCACAGCCAGGGCGAGCTGGTCCTGGAAACCACCGGCGGCGCCATCCAGACCCGTTACCTGATCAACTGCGGCGGGCTGTTCTGCGACCGCCTGGCGCGCCTGGCCGGGGCGCAGCCGGCGCTGCAAATCGTTCCCTTTCGGGGCGAGTATTATACCCTGGCGGCCGGGCGTCGCGGGCTGGTGAACACCCTGATCTACCCGGTCCCCGACCCGGCTCTGCCGTTTCTGGGCGTGCATTTCACCCGGACGATTGACGGCCTGGTCGAAGCCGGTCCGAACGCCGTCCTGGCTCTGGCTCGGGAGGGCTATCGCAAATCCGACTTCAACTGGCACGACGCGCGGGAAACCCTGAGCTTTCCCGGCTTTTGGACCATGGCCCGCAGGTATTGGCAGACCGGCCTGGGAGAAATGTACCGCTCGTTCAGCAAACGGGCCTTTCTGCGCGCTCTGCAACGGTTGCTGCCGGACCTGACCGAGGCCGACCTGCAGCCGGGCGGGAGCGGGGTGCGGGCTCAGGCGATTGCCGCCGACGGGGGGCTGGTGGACGACTTCGTGATTTCCCGGACCGGGAATGCCCTGCACGTACTCAACGCCCCGTCGCCCGGCGCGACCGCCTCCCTGGCCATCGGCCGGATGGTGGTCGAGCAGGCCGTGCAGGCCTTTGAGCTGTAGGGAGAAAATCCCCCCTCAATCCCTTTGGCAAAGGGGGGAGGGCAGAAACACGGCTGAGACGATGTCACACCGGGTCTTTATCGCCCTCGGCTCCAACCTCGGGGATCGGCGGGCCTACTACCGTCAGGCCCTGGAGCGGATTGCCGGCCTGCCCGATACCGTCATCGTGCGCCAGTCTTCCCAGTATGAAACCCAGCCGCTGGGTGAGGCCCGCAACTGGTATCTGAACGGGGTGATTGAAATCCGGACCGGGCTGGCGGCCGAGACCCTGCTCGGACGGCTGCAAGCCATCGAACACGCGCTGGGACGTGTGCGCTCGACCGTGCGCTGGGCCTCCCGCAGCCTGGATCTCGACATTCTGTTCTTTGACGCCGCGCTGATTGACACCCCCCGTTTACGTGTCCCGCACCCCGAACTGCACAAGCGGCGCTTTGTGCTCGAACCCTTGTGCGAACTCGCTCCCGCCCTGTGCCATCCCGGCCTGGGCCGCACGGTCGCCGAACTGCTGGCCGAGCTGGACGACGAGAAACAGGTCATCAAGCTGGCACCCGAGCGCCGATGAGCCTCGGGCCGGTCAGGCTTCCTCCGCAGCCAGGGCCGCCTCGACCCGTCCGGCCCATTCCCGCACCAGAGCGGCCCGCTCCCGAAAGCCCGCCAGGTCGCCCTTCAGAACCCGCAGCCGCTCGGTCTCCTCAAGCAGGTCGGCATACACGGCGAGCAGACGCTCGAACCGCTTGAGCGAGGTCCGTCCTTCGTAGAAGCGCTTCGCGATCCGGGCAAAATCCCGGGCACGTTCCAGGGGGTACAGAAATTCGTTCATCATCCGCGGCGTCATGGCTCGGTCATCCTCCAGAAAGCTGCCCATTTTATCGGTCATGGCCAGCAGGAGTTCGACATGGGTGCGCATCAGCTTGGTGTATTTGATCCAGTAGCAGCCGCCGAGGCTGACACCCACGACAACCACACAGGCAACAAGCGCGACCCTGGCCCGCCGCCAAAGGGCAAACGTGTCAATATTTTTCATGGGCTTGGAGGACACGTTCACCCTTACCTGGTCTTGACGACCACGGAAAGCCGAGCCTAACATAGGACGCAGGTCAGAAGACTGAGCGTGACCGAGACGGTCGAACAGCCCCAGAACCGGGCCAAAGAGTGGGTATCCATCCATGTTCCAGCTTCCTCCGGTGTACTTCGAACGTCTTCTTGAGAGCTTTCCCGACATCGTCATCGCAGTTGATCGCAAGGGCCAGATCATCTTCTACAATGCCGGTGCGAGCAAGACCCTGGGCTATACCTTCGAGGAACTGCAAGACGCCTACCGGCGTGGCCAGCGGGTCATGCTATACCCCGATTTGACCGAAGCCCGGCGGGTCCTGGAAGCCCTGCGCGGCGAGGAATTCGGCGAAAAAGGCACGGTCAAAAATTTTGAGACCGCGCTCGTGGCCAAGAACGGCGAACACATCCCGGTGTCGTTCTCCGGCTCGCTGATCTATGACGAAGAGGGCCAGGAGGTCGGCTCAATCGGCTTCCACCGCGATCAGCGCGAGATCCACCTGCCCCCGGAATATTTCGAGCGGCTGATCGAAAGCTCGCTCGATATCGTTATCGCGGTCGACCGCAAGGGCCAGATCATCTTCTACAACGACGGCGCCCAGCAAACCCTGGGCTACACCTCGGCCGAGATTCACGGCAAGCGGGTGTGGCCGACCATCTACCCCAGTCTTGAGGAAGCCCGCCGCGTCATGGAAGCCATGCAGAGCGAAGACAACGGCGGCACGGGCAAGATCAAAAACTTTGAAACCAGCCTGGTATGTAAAAACGGCGAGCACATTCCGGCCTCCATTTCCGGCTCGCTGATCTATGACGGCGAGGGCTATCAGGTCGGCTCGGTCGGCTTTATCAAGGATCTGCGTGAGATCCGCCGCCGCGACCAGCTGGCCACCCTGGGTGAGCTGGCGGTCGGCCTGGCCCACCGGATCAACAATCCGCTGGAGATCGTGTTCAACAACCTCGATGTCCTCGACAAACATATGGCCCAGGTCTTTTCCGACGAAGAATACGTCGTCCAGGAAGAGCGGGTGGAGTCCATCCAGCGCGAGCTGTTGAAGATTCGGACGATCATCGGCCGGATTGACGAGATGGCCCACGGCGAGCGCTATGATACCACCGAATACCTGCACGGCTCGCGCATGGCCGACCTGGGCCGCGACGAGCAGATCATCGCCCCCCACCACAGCCATCAGAAAGCCGCCAGCCAGGAGCTGGCCGGTCTGACGATTCTGGTCGTCGATGACGATCTGGGCGTGTGTTACTCGCTGCGCGATGTCTTGCAGGAGGACGGCGCGCAGGTCGAAGTCGCCACCGGCGGCCTGCCGGCGCTGAATATCCTGACCTACAAAACGGTCGATATCGTCCTCAGCGACGTGGTCATGCCCGACCTGGACGGCTACGACCTGTATATGGAGGTCCGCGAGCGTTTTCCCGACACCCCGGTCGTCCTGATGACGGCCTATTTCTTCGACAAGGATCACGTCATCAAGCGCAGCAAGCTCGAGGGTTTGCAGGAGGTCGTGTTCAAAAAACCGCTCGACCCGGAGAAGCTCAAACAGATCATCCTGGAGCGCTGCCGCCCCGAACGCGCGCCCCAATAAGCCGCCCTTCGTTCCTGCTCCAGCTGTCAGGTTTCGCCCCAGTGGCCGTCTCATAGTCTCCTATCTTGACGCCCCCGAACTCGCTGGATACAAGGACTTTTTCGCACCCCTCCCGCATATCGCCAAGCCCTAGCAAGAGAGGACACGCTTCATGCCAACACCCTTAGAACAGTGGGTTGAAGAAACCGCCGCCCACACCAAACCCAAACGTATCCACTGGTGCGACGGCTCCGAGCAGGAAAACCAGCGTCTGATCGAAGAGATGATCGAGTCCGGTACCCTGCTCGAGCTGAACCGTAAAAGATACCCCGACTGCTACCTGCACCGCAGCGATCCCAACGACGTGGCCCGCACCGAACACCTGACCTTTGTCAACACCGCCAAGCAGGAAGACGCCGGCCCGAACAACAACTGGATGCCACCGGCCCAGGCCAAAGAAACCGCCGGCGCCCTGTTTGCCGGCTCAATGAAAGACCGCACGATGTATGTGGTGCCCTACATCATGGGCCCGCAAGCCTCGCCCTACAGCCAGCTGGGGGTGGAAATCACCGATAGCCCGTATGTGGCCGCCAGCATGCGGATCATGACCCGCATGGGCCAGGCCGCGCTGGACCGCCTCGGCGCGTCCGACAACTATGTCAAGGGACTGCACTCCCTGGGCGACCTGAGTCCCGACCGGCGCTATATCATGCACTTCCCGGAAGAGCGCGCCATCTGGTCGGTCGGTTCCGGCTATGGCGGCAACGCCCTGCTGGGCAAAAAGTGCTTTGCCCTGCGGCTGGGCAGCTATATGGCGCGGGAAGAGGGCTGGTTGGCCGAGCACATGCTGATTATCGGGATCGAAGAGCCCAGCGGCCGCACGACCTATATCGCGGCCGCCTTTCCGAGCGCGTGCGGCAAGACCAATCTGGCCATGCTGGTCCCCTCGGCCAGCCAGCACGGCTATAAGGTCTGGACGGTCGGCGACGATATCGCGTGGATGAACATCGGCCCCGACGGGCGCCTGTGGGCGATCAACCCGGAGGCCGGCTTTTTTGGCGTTGCGCCGGGCACCAACTCCCACACCAACCCCAACATGATGGCGACGGTCGACTCGAACTCGCTGTTCACCAACGTGGCCCTGACCCCGGACGGCTGCCCCTACTGGGAAGGCATGGACGGCCCGGCCCCGATTGAAGCCCTGGACTGGCAGGGCCGGCCGTGGAGCCCGTCGAGCGAGACCAAGGCCGCCCATCCGAACTCGCGCTTCACCACCCCGGCGCGCCAGTGTCCGGTCATGTCGCCGGAGTGGGAAAGCCCCCAAGGCGTGCCGATCTCGGCCATCCTGTTCGGCGGCCGGCGGGCCGGCCTGATCCCCCTGGTGTTCCAGTCCCTGAACTGGCAGCACGGCGTCTTTCTGGGCTCGACCATGGCGTCCGAGACGACCGCCGCCGCCACCGGCAAGGTCGGGGTGATCCGGCGCGATCCCATGGCCATGCTGCCCTTCTGCGGCTATAACATGGGCGACTATTTCGGACACTGGATGGACATGGGCCAGCGGATCGCCAACCCGCCCAAGATTTTCCGCGTCAACTGGTTTCGCATGTCCGAGAACCTCGAATACCTGTGGCCCGGCTTCGGGGAAAACCTGCGCGCCCTGCGCTGGGTGCTGAGCCGCGTCCACGGCGAGGTCGAGGCGCGTGAAACCGAGATCGGCTACCTGCCCTATCCCAAAGACATCGACACCAGCGGGCTGGACGTGACACCCGAGACCATGGAAGAACTCCTGTCGGTCGACCGTGAGGGCTGGAAGCACGCCACAGAGGGCCAGCAGGAGTTCTTTACCCAGTTCGGGGCTCGCATGCCACAGGCCATGTGGCAGGAACACGACTCGCTCAAACGGCGTCTTGGCGTGTAATGGCTATCCGCATCACCAAGGTCTACACCCGCAGCGGCGACGCCGGCTTGACCAAGCTGGTCGGCGGTCAGCAAGTCGCCAAAGACGCGGCGCGGGTTGAGGCCTACGGCACGGTCGATGAGTTGAACGCCGTCCTGGGGCTAGCCCGGGTCTTCAACGACGACCTCAAGGATCGCCTCAAAGCGTCCAAGGAGCTGGATAAAATCTTCCGCCGGCTGCAAAACCAGCTGTTTGACCTGGGCAGCGAGCTGGCCACGCCGTCCGATTTTTCCTACGAGGGCATGTTCCGGGTCGGCCCGCGCGAGGTCCGGGCTCTGGAGCGGACGATTGATCGGCTGCAGAAAGACCTGCAAGCGCTGAACTCGTTTGTCCTGCCCGGCGGCGGCAAGGTCGGCGGCTTTCTGCACCAGGCGCGGACCGTGTGTCGGCGGGCCGAGCGCGATATCGTCCGGCTGTCGCGGGAAGAAGACCTGAGCCCCTGGCCGCTCAAATACGTCAACCGCCTGAGCGATCTGCTGTTCGTGCTGTCGCGCTGGGTCAGCACCCACCTGGACGAGCCGGAGTATTTGTGGGAGCGCGGCCTGCGCGGCCACGACAGGACCAAGCGGGTCAAGAAGACCCGGCAGACCTGACCCCAGAGAGGCCGAGCCATGGCTGAAACGCGCATCTATTTCAAGCAGATCGAAATCGGGCCGATGCAGAACTTCGCCTATCTCATCGGCGACCCGGAGACCCGCGAGGCGCTGGTGATCGACGCGGCGTGGGATATTCCGGCCCTGGTCAATGTCGCCCAGCAGGACGGCTACACGATCAGCAAGGCGCTGGTCACCCACTATCACCAGGACCATCTGGGCGGCGAGTTTTCCGGCCACCATATTCAGGGCGCGGCCGAGCTGTTGGAGCAGGTCAAGGCCAAGGTCTATGTTCACAAGGCCGAGGCCGCATTCCTGAACCGCATCGCCGGCCTGTCCGACTCCGACCTGGTCAAGGTCGAGGGCGGCGACACCACTGCGGTCGGCAGCCTTGAGGTCACCTTCATCCACACGCCCGGCCACACCCCGGGCTCACAGTGTTTTCTGATCGGCCACAACCTGGTGGCCGGGGATACGCTGTTCATCAACTCGTGCGGCCGCATCGACCTGCCCGGCAGCAGCCCGGAAGACATGTACTACAGCTTGCAGACCCTGTCGAAGCTGGTCGACGAGACCCGGCTGTTTCCCGGCCACAACTACAGCGGTCAGCCGTCGGATACCCTGGGCAACCAGAAAAAGCACAACATGTATCTGCACCTGACCACCCGCAGCCTGCAGGAATTCCTGTCGGCGATGGGCTACTGAGCACGCCGATGCGTAAGAAACGCGGCAATTTTCTGGAAGACTTTCGCGCCGGGCAACACTTTCGTCACAAGGTCGGCAAGACACTCACCGAGGGCCTGTTCAACGCCTTCACCGAGTTCGGCATGACCACCAACCCGCTGTCCAAAAATCTGCGCTACGCCACCCGCTACGGCTATCGCGGCCTGGTCGCCCCGCCGGGCCTGGTCATGAACATCGTCTTCAGCCAGAGCGTCGAGGATATCTCGGAGAACGCCCGAGCCAACCTCGAGTATCAGGACATGCGTTTTGGCGTGCCCGTCCATATCGGCGATACGATCGAGGTCGAGACCCGCGTCATCGGTCTCACCCCCTCGTCGCGCGACCCGGACCGCGGGGTGGTACACGTCCAGACCACCGGCCGCAACCAGCACGAGGAGGTTGTGCTGACCCTGCGGCGCAAGGTCCAGATCTGGAAGGACGATAGTGCGGCGCCGGTTGAGGCCGGCGAGCTGGCCAGCCTGCCCGACGTGCCGTGTGAGCTGGGCGTACCGGCCTACGACGCGGAGCGGGAGTACCGCGGGCTGGCGCATCTGAGCAACGCCGATACCTACTTCGAGGATCTGTCGCCCGGCCAGACCATCGAGCACTCACGCGGCCGGACCGTGACCGCCGCCCACATGGACCTGACCGCCATGCTCGACAACACCTCGCAGGTCCACACCAACCAGCACCTGATCGACCAGAACCCGGACAAATATATCGGCGGCCGGCTGATCGTGTACGGCGGCCTGGCCTTCAACCTGTGTCTGGGGCTGTCCTGCCCGGATGTGGCCGATAACGCGGTCGGCGATATCGTCTACGTCACCGGCCGGCACACCGGCCCGGTTTTTGTCGGCGACACGATCTTTGCCTCGACCGAGATTCGTGACCGACGTGACTATCCCGGTCGGCCAGACCTGGGCATCGTGGCCACGACCCTGCGCGGCCATAAGTTCGTGGAAAAAGACGGCGGCTGGGACAAGACGGACATCTTTTATTTGGAGCGCGAGATGGCCGTCAAGCGCCGCAGCCATTACGCCTAGGCACGGGAGGCGAGCATGTCCGACGACACCCGCATCGACGTCTATCTCATCTGCAACGCCAGGTATCACGACACCAACTTCGCCCGGCTCGAACTGCTCACGCTGCTGGCCGAGCACGAGGACGTGGTAGTGCGGGTGGCCGAAGACTACCGGGATGTCGAGGCAATTGCCCAGTCCCGGCTGCTGCTCACCTACACCTGCGACGTATGCCCGACCGTCGAGCAGCAGGACGCGCTGGGGCGCTTCCTCGACCGGGGCGGCCGCTGGTTTGGCCTGCACGGCACGAGCGCCATGCTGGAGTTTGTGGGCGAGCCTATCGAAACCGACGGTATCGTGATTCCGGGCCAGGTCGATACCCCCCGCAAGGCGCCGGCCCTATCCGACATGCTAGGCAACCACTTTGTATCCCACCCGCCCATCCAGCCCATTCGGGTGACCGTGGCCGACCCGAGCCATCCGCTGGTGCGCGGCATCGACCCCTTCGAGGTACAGGACGAACCCTACTACTGCGAGTTCTCCGGCCAGATTCACACCCTGCTGGAGTCGCGCTACACCGACAGGTCGGTGGGCTACGTGCGTGAAAGCCTGGGCAACGACGAGCCGCGGCCGCAACTCTACCTGCACCCCTACGGCCAGGGCCAGGTGCTGTATCTGACGCTCGGCCACTGTCGCGGAAAATACGACATGCAGCCCATCATGCCGGTGTGCAGCGTTGAGCGCTGTTCGTGGGACTCACCGGTGTACTACGAGCTGCTGCGCCGCGGCATCCGCTGGGGTATCGGCCAGCTCGGCGACTGACCGCCCCGGCGACCCGCGCCGCATAAGGTAGCCTCGGGACGAACAGAAGAGTCAGCACGAAGAAACCACGCGCGCCTTGCGGAAACTCATCACCCGGACCGCTCGATAGCTCCCCTCTTTTGAATTGCTCCCTGCCAGAAGGATAGGAGACTTATATACTTGGCTACCGGTGTTGTTCGGATCGGTCCGATTCGCCATCTTTGGTCGGGCGGTACTTCCTGCGAAGCAGCTCCAGCCCACGAAACAGGAGGGTTTTTCTGTCTTCGCATCGCCATCTATCTTCCTTCCTCCCCAGTGCAGTTAGGATAGATCGAGGAGCCAATCCTTGAGCTGTTGAAACGCAGGATCGTCCCAAGTCCATATGCCTTTCTCAGCTGATTCACCGAGCCGGAGCCCGGGCTTTTCTCTGCCGGTGGGGTCTCTATCCTGGCTACTCCCTCTCCCCGGTCCGGCCCCCGCCGCTAAGTACGTATATATTTTCGCCTTTGCCAGGTGGTGGGCGGAGATCGGAGAACTCGTACGGGCTATGCAACCAATATAGTCGTTAATGCACGAAAGTTCCGGCTCAGCTTTGAGCGAACGGAGACATACTTCTTCCAGGTTGCCATCAGAGCTCATGTCGGGCAGGATCGCCACTGAGACGTCCAGCCCTCCCTGTCGTGTGGGTCTCCAAGCCCAGGCCTGCGTCGGTGCTGGTAGGGCAGCGTCGGTGAGACTCCCACATAAACTCTGAAACGCTGCTGAGGCGTCTGAATCGGCATCCCGTATTATGCCGAGCCTCCTTAGCCGAGGGAAATTATTAGCGCGCTTGAGTGGTCCATCCAGGAATTGGCGGAATCTGTCTTTCCCGCCTACTTGAGCGACCTGGACATCATCGACCTTTCCTAGCCACCCCAAAAAAGCTTCGAAGAACCTGGCATCATCAATACCCTCCACCAGCAACACGGCATCACACACGACATCTTTGAGGATGAATCGATTGTCCTGGTGCATCAACGGACCTCCGATCCGTAGTCGAGTGTGAAGTCCAAATCGTCAAATGGATAGGTTGCGGCCGCAACCTGATTGTCTCGCCGCTCCAAACGGTGGTAGAGGACCGCGTTTTTGGTCTTCTCGTCGCCCACAAAAGCGTCACGCGCTGCAACCAGGCATTCACGGCTATGGGTGGTTGCGAAGACCTGTACGTCAAATTTTTGCGAGAGCATGTACAGGTTCTTCCAGACACCTTTCAGAGCGCTATGGTGCAAGCCATTTTCTACTTCATCAATGAGAAGCATGCCCTTGCGGGCCTCGTAGAATGCGAGAGACATTGACAGGTACCTGCCGATACCGTCACCTAAAAAACCTATGGGAACGAGGCGACTCAACCCAACGTTGGCGTAGAGCATCGGGGTTTGAATCGTCAGGCTTGTCAGTCCTTTTATCCTCTCATCAATTGTCTTCAGACACTCTCGAATGCTCTCGGCATGTCCCTCCATTTCCATTTCTCCAAAGCGGCGCACATCTTCTTCAGCGGCGGAGTGACGTCGGGCACTCAGAAACACAGCCCCCGGCCGCTGCGGCATCTTGGCCACTTTTGATACGAAGCCTTGGGCTTCTCCCTGCACTGGGGCGGTTATATTTCCTCGTGCCCAGTAGCCTGAAGACTGATAGCGCCTATCGGCTTCGTCAGTATATTTGAAAACGATTTTGGAAGTCGAAACGGCTGCAACGTCAGGCTCTTGGGAACCTCGTGGTGGCAAGGAAGTCTCTTTTGGAGTCGGGGTTGGCGTTGGAGTAGGGTCTACAGGCTCGGATGTAACTTCAAGGGTGCGTCGGCGCTTTTTGTCCCAGTCTCCTCCTGCGGAAAGGGATATCGTTCTGGCTTCATCAAAGTCATAGAAAATGTCGGCCAGCAGGCGTTTCGGATCTGGATTGACAACACCCCGAAATCGAGAGAGGCGGTCGCCAAGCTCGGGCATATTTGGGCCGGAGTGCATCCATAGCGCTTCGAGTAGCGCGGTTTTGCCTACATTGTTCCGACCCCCTATAAGGTTGATCTGTGCCAGTTTTTCAATGCTCAGGTCCCTTATACAGCGAAAGTTGACGATGCTGAATGATGTATACACGCTGATCTCCTCCAGCTATAAATCCGCTTGGTCTCGTCAAGCGAGATATCGTCTTGCAAGCGGTTGGGTGAGTCGGCCGCCCAGGCCTGTCTTGGCGCTTCGCTCCCGGACCGGACCTTTTCGGTAACCCTTGCTCCACTGCGTTTCATCCAACTATACCCCTTTCGCTGGCCGCCGCGCGATGGTTGGCTTGCCCCGAGTCTGAAAAAGCAGGTCCAGCGTCTCAACGACCGGCTCGGTCGCTGTACAGTTTTCGTTCCAGGACAGGTGCATTTATAGAAGAGCGAAGACGATTTTTAAGGCGCGGTCAATTGCTGCCATGAGTGGCGCTTCGAGGGTGCCGCGGACTCGGACTAAGCGAGAGCGATAGTCTATACGATGTGTGATGTCGTCAGCTCCCGAGTTTCTTCGTCTTCTGTGTAGACCTCTGAGTAGAGGTCCGCAGACTCCCGCAAACGTTGCTGGGCGAATTCTTCGCGTAAATGATCGAGCGCCATCCGAACAACGCTGCTTTTGTCCTTGAATCCATACGAGCGGCATTCATCGAGAAATTGCAGGTGCGATTCTTCGAGGCTGAATTTTGCTTGGACCATAGTGACCTCCCTCAGAAGTTGCTCTTGAGGATATATGCAGCCTACTC
Source organism: Deltaproteobacteria bacterium (assembly GCA_012271025.1). The sequence continues at coordinate 16,137 of JAAXHF010000671.1, forward strand.
CTCGTCAGGCAGGTGCTCAATCACCGCTGCGGCCTCTGCCACGGCGCCGTTGGCAATGGGGGGTGTAATCGGCGTTTTAGGAGAAGCCGACGCTGACGCCGACGAACCAGTAGCGACCCAGGGCGTCGTACAGGCCGGGGAAGGTGTTGCCGTTGCCGGCGATGGACGGCCCGGCCGCGTTGCCGGCCAGTGGCGGCGCCTTGTCGAACAGGTTGTTCACGCCGACCCGGATGCTGGTGTAGTCGTTGTAATGCCAGATCGCGGCCAGATCGAAATAGTGCCGCGCCCCGAGATCGACCTGGGTGGAGTTGAGGTCTTCGACGCCGCTGATGTAGCGCCACATGACGCTCGGCCGCAGGCCCCACGGTGTCAGCCAGGTGGCGCGCAGGTTGTTCCGAATATCCGGGGTCGGAAAGCCGCAGCTGGCGCCCCAGTTGCCGTTGCAGTCAAGCTTGCGCGCCCCTTCCAACTCCTGCTGGTCCCAGGTGGCGGTGATCGACAGGATATCGCTCAGGCGCAGCCTCCCCCAGCGGCCGATATCAAGCTCATAGCCGACGGTCATGTCGTAGCCCTGCACCTCCTCAATGGCCAGGTTGTCCAGCAGGGACACGATGTGGCCGCTGTTGTCGAGGTCGGAGCCCAGCCACAGGTCGCCGCTCCGCCCGCGCCGGACCTTGGCGCACTGCGAGGCGTTGCCGTCCAGACATTCGTTGAGGATGAACTCCGGGGTCAGGGTGCTGATGCCCTTGCTGATCTCGATGGAATAGTAGTCGAAGCTGAAGACGAGGCCGTCGAGAAAGCCGGGCGTCCACACCAGCCCGAAGGAGTAGGTATCGGATTCCTCGGGCGCCAGGTCCGGGTTGCCGCCCTGCAGAAAGTTGTACTGGGCGGCCGGTGAATTTTCGATGTTGCCGAACTGCGCGGCGGTCACCCCGCTGCGGGCGCATTCCTCAAAGCTGCGGCCCTCGGCCGTCCTGCCGTTGGCGACCGGCCCGGCGCAGGGGTCGGCGCTCATGTCGAACAGGTTGAAGCCCTGCGGCAAAAAGCGTTCCCGCACCTGCGGTCCGCGAATCGCCCGCTGGAAGCTGGCCCGCAGCCTGAGGTCGGGATGGAGCGCCCAGCCGGCGCGGACGCCAAAGGTATGGGTGTGCTCGCCGTAATCGTAGTCGGAATAGCGATAGCCGCCGTCCAGCCGCAGTTCTTCTGCAAAGCGGGCGCCGTCGATCAGCGGAACGCCGGCTTCGAGGAAAAATTCCGTCACGTCGGACCCCCCGCTGACGGGCTGGCTGGCGCCGCCCTGACCGGCGCCGTCACCGCTGCGGTAGGCCTGGTTGGGGCTGAACTTGAGGTTGTCGTCACGGTATTCGCCGCCCAGGACAAGGTCCAGCCCGGTGGCGGCAAGCGGAGACCTGAGTCCGTAGCGCCCGAGATTGCCGGCGATATAGCCCGACACCACGGTCTGATCGGTAGCCCCACGGGCGGACAGGGGCAGGCTCAGGTAGTTGACCATGTCCTGGGTCACCGCCCCCTCGCGAAAGATGTTCCAGGGGACGCAGCCGGGATCGGAACCGTCCAGCACCGAGCGGCACACGACCTGCCCGCTAGCCGGGTCTCTGACCGCGTCGAGCGCCCGCCTGATGCGGGTGATCGACAAATCGTTCAGGTAAGAGTTCTGCATGCGGACCTCGGAATACTGGTAGTACAGGTCGTAGCGCCAATTCTCGCTGAGCTGGCCGCGCAGCCCGAATACCCCCCGGTAGGAGGTGTGGCGCAGGTCGTTTTGCCGGCTGCCGCCCTCGACGTTGCGACGACCGATAAAAACGTGCTGGCTGTCATCCCGCGTCAGACCGTAGGCGCCGCACAGGGCGTCAAACTGTTGCCGGGACAGGAAGGCGTTGCCGCAGTGCAGGCTATCGGTCACAAAGAAGGCGCCCGAGGGGGCGATCTGGGCTACCGAGCGATTGTCCATGAACATGAACTCGGCGTAGGTCTCAACCCGGTCGTGGAGGTCGTAGTGGGCAAACAGACCGGCGGTCCAGCGCCGGTCGGGACGCTGAAAATAGTTCGACGGCCCGTAGTTGAACAGGGTCCCTTCGCGGGGCACGAAGCGGTCGCCCTCGACCTTGTAGTCGAAGCTGTCCAGACCCCGACTTCGCAGCACGCCGAAGTCGGAAAACGTGCCCTGGGGCTGGGTCGCCGAACCGGAACACGCGGAGAGATCGTTGCTCAGGGCGCACGAACTGTAATCGCGGTCAGCCTGGAGCACCGGATCGATATCGCGGTAGGTGCCGTAGACCGTGACGTTGCCGCGGTCCCGGCCCAGGTTATGGCCCGCGATCAGCGACACATTCGAGATATCACCGTCCCAGACCGAGCCGTCGGCGACCTCATAGCCGGCGTCGCGGACAATCCGCTGCCACCGGTCACTGCCGTTGTCGTGCTGGTACTGGCTGAACTGATAGTCGAGCTTGATGCCCTCAAAGTCGTCACGCATCAGGAAGTTGACCACGCCGGCGATCGCGTCTGAGCCATAGGTAGCCGAGGAGCCGCCGGTCAGCACCTCAACGCTCTCGATCAGCGCGGCCGGGATCTGGTTGATATCGGCGCCAACGCCGCCTTGCAGCGGTGAGCCGGCCGGTAGGCGCCGACCGTTGACCAGCACCAGGGTGCGGCTCGCGCCCAGGTTGCGCAGATTCAGGGTCGCGGTCCCGGTCGCCCCGTTCGACTGGCTGGCGTTCTGGGTGGAGTACAGCTGGGGCAGGTTGCGCAGCATGTCCTCGACCCGGACGGTGCCCTGAAAGGCCAGGTCTTCAGCCTCAACCTGGATGACCGGGCTGGAACTGAACAGGTTGGCCTGCTGAATGCGCGAGCCGGTCACCACGACCGCTTCGAGCTGCTGCGGCTCTTCGCTACCCCGAGCCTCCGGCGGCTCGGCGTCCTGGGCAAGCGCGGGCGCTGCGGCAATCAGGAGGAAGGCCAGCGCAATCCCCGTCAACGTCTCTTTTCTCAGCATGGGCACCTCTCAACAACGTGTGATGCGAATTCATCTGTATAGCGGTTTTCCCCTCACCCCCGTAGGGGCACGGCATGCCGTGCCCCTACGGAACCCTCCCATTCTGGTACAATGGACGGGTTCTTGATCGTCGGCATGCCGTGCCCCTACGGAACCCTCTCCCCGTGAGGGAGAGGGTGGCCCGGAGGGCCGGGTGAGGGCGCGGACCAGCCGGCCGACACAGGCCACGGCCCAATATGTATCACACGTCAACACGGGGCGACGCCTCAAGAGAGGGCCACGCTCAGCCCGACAAACCAGTAGCGGCCCAGGGCGTCGTACAGGCCGGGGAAGGTGTTGCCGCCTCGGCCGGACTCGCCGACAATGGGCGGCTCTTTGTCAAACAGGTTGCGGATGCCAACCCGCAGGCTGGCATACTCGGTGACCTGCCAGACCGCAGAAAAGTCGAAATAGTGGCGGTCATCGACCGGAACCGGGCGGTCCGGGTCGGGGTCGGTGCTGGTGCTGATGTAGCGCCACAGCAGACTCGGCTGGAGCCCCCAGGGGCTCAGCCAGGTGGCGCGCAGGATGTTGCGGATCCTCGGGGTTGGCGTGCCGCACGAGTAGCCCCAACTGCCGGCGCAGGCGATCTTGGGAATATCCGCGCTGGCCTTCAGGTCATAGGTCTCAAGAAACGACAGCAGGTTTCTGAAGTCGAGGCTGCCGTAGCGGCCAAGACGGAGCACATAGTCGATGGCAAAGTCGTAGCCGCGGACCTCGGCGACGGCCAGGTTCTCCAGCACGGCCTCGACATGGCCGGTCGTCTCGACCCGGTCGGAAGGCAGCCACAGGTCGCCGCTCGGTCCGCGCCTGACCTTGTCACACTGGGAGAGTTTGCCGTCCAGGCAGCGGTTCAGCACAAGCTCCGGTGACAGGGCGCCGACGCCACCCTTGAGTTCGATGTCGAAGTAATCCACGGAAAAGCTCAGGCCGTCGAGAAAACCGGGCGTCCAGGTCAGGCCGATTGAGTAGGTATCGGCGTCTTCGGGAGCCAGGCCCGGGTTGCCCCCGATCAGGAAGTTGTACTGACCGGCCGGCGAGTCGGGAATGTGGCCGAACTGCTCGGCCGTCACCCCGCTACGGGCGCACTCCTCGAAGCTGCGGCCGGCGGCGGTTTTGCCGTCCACCACCTCGCCGGCGCACGGGTCGGAGGTCATATAGATCAGGCCCAGCCGCCGGGGCAGGAACTGCTCGCGGATACTCGGCGCGCGCACCGCCCGCTGGTAGCTGCCGCGCAGGCTGATAGCGTGGTTGATAGCCCAGCCGACCCGGACGCCGTAGGTATCGGTCTGGACGCCGTACCAGGAAGAGCGATAACCGCCGTTGACGATCAGCTGGCGGATGAACGGCACGTCCTCGATGAGCGGGATACCGGTCTCGATGAAAAAGGCCGGTACGTCAAAGCCGCCGCTGAGGGGCTGCGGCGCACCGCCCACGCCGGTGCCGTCCCCGCTCCGGGTGATCCGGTCGGGCCGGTATTTCAGATTCTCCTCGCGCCACTCGCCGCCCAGGGCGATGTCGATGCCGCTGGTGGCAAACGGCGAGACCAGGCCGTAGCGGCCGAGGTTGCCGGCCAGATAGCCCGACACCACGGTCTGGTCGGTGGTGCCGCGCGTCCGGCGCGTCTGGGCCAGGTAGTCGGTCATCCGCCCGGTGACCGCACCGTCTTCAAAGATGTTCCAGGCCACACAGTCCGGGTCAACACCGGTCAGCACCGAGCGGCACACGATGTTGCCGGTCGCCGGGTCGCGGACCGCATCCAGGGCCCGGTTCATCCGGCTGGTCGACAGGCCGTTGACGAACTTGCTCCAGGCGCGGACCGCCGCGTACTGGTAGTACACATTGTAGCGCCAGCTGTCGCCGAGTTCGCCCCGCAGCCCGAACACGCCACGGTAGGAGGTGTGGTGCAGGTAATTCTTGCGGTTGCCGCTCTCGACGCTGCGCCGGCCGATGTAGACGTTCTGGATATCGTCCTCGGTCAAGCCGTACTGACCGCACAGAGCCTGAAACTGCTGCTCGGACAGAAAGGCGTTGCCGCAGTGCAGGTGGCGCTGCCTGAAGAACGAGCCCGAGGGCGCGATCTGGGCGGTGGTGCGGTCGTCCATGAACATCAGTTCGGTGTAGGCTTCGACGTATTTGTGCAGGTCGTAGTGGGCAAACGCGCCGGCGGTCCAGCGCGTATCCGGGCGCTGGAAGTGATTCGGGGGCGCGTAGTTGTAGAGGCGGCCGTCCCAGGGTGCGAACTCACTCCCCTCGACCTGGTAGAAGAACGGCCCGCCCGGGTCGTGGCCGGGCGCGACCTGACGGGCGCCGAAGTCGGCAAACAAGCCCCTGGGAATCGTGGCCGAGCCCACGCACCGATCAAGCTCGGGGGTCAGGTCGCAGCTGCTGTGATCGCGGTCGCCCAGAAAAACCTTTCCGCCGTCGCGCCAGGTCGCGTAGGCGGTGATATTGCCCCGGTCGCCCAGGTTTTTGCCCAGGATGACCGACACGTTGGACAGCTCGCCGTCGGCGGTGGCGTCGTCGGCCACCTCATAGCCCTGGTCGGAGATCAGCCGCTTGAGGCGACGGTTGTCGTTGTCGTGCTGGTGCTGGCTGAACTGATAATCGACCTTGATGCCCTCGAAATCGTCGATCAGGATGAAGTTGATCACGCCGGCGACCGCATCCGAACCGTAGGTCACCGAGGAGCCGCCGGTCAGCACGTCGACGCGCTTGAGCAGGGCGCCGGGTATCTGGTTGATGTCCTCGTTGCCGGTCCCGCCCCAGGGCGAGCCGGCCGGCATGCGGCGGCCGTTGATCAGCACCAGGGTGCGTGACGAGCCCAGGTGGCGCAGGTTGAGGGTGGCGATGCCGGTGGCGCCGTTGGCGCTGGAGGCGTCCTGACCGCCGGTGAACACCGAGGGCAGAGAGCGGACCAGCTCTTCAACCCGAACCGTGCCCTGGTGCAGGACTTCGTCGGCGTCAATGCTGACGATCGGGCCGGTCTCGACCTGATCGACCGTCTGCCGCAGGCGCGTACCGGTCACGACCAGGGCTTCCAGGGCCTCCAACTGCTGCGGCTCTTGTTTGACCTCGGCAGGCTGTTCATCGGGTTCGGCCTGTTGCGCCTCCTGGCCAGCTTCGGCCTGTGGCGGTTCAGGTTCCGCCTGCTGCGCACCGACCGGCACGACACTGGCCAGGGCCAACGCCGTTGCCACAGCCATCAGCCTGATCCCGGGTATGAGAGCAGCTTTTCTCAACATGGCCATTTTTTAACCGATTCCAGGCAGCAGCGGTAGGGTGGGTTTCAAACCCGGCCCTCCGAAGCCCCGCGTTTCCCCCTTTGCCAGTTGAATATGGCGTCATACAACGCGACGAGGATGCGCTCAAAGGCGTCTTGGTCACTCATCACATAGCCTCTTCGCTCCACCGCCCCGTCAAGCGGCCTACGCCCGCCGGATCGACCGCCCCCCAATTGGAGGCTTAACGGTTCCGTCTGTTTTTTTTACAAATAAATGATATACAATTGCAATTAGAAATTAATCTCAATTAAGATTGACTTCTAATTTGACCGTCCGTCCGACCGGTGGCTCCGATGGATGCCCTTGCTACAACCTCGAGGCCCGCGGTCCCCGAACCTGGCGTCCATCAGGACACACACCGTGTTGGGCAACGGTCGTACCACAGGAGCCAAGAGTGTGGGCAGAATCCGATCCCTCCCCCTCCATGAGAAGACATCATCCGTTCCGTTTCCCTATTTCGCCGAGTCTGGTCCTGGCTGCGCTGCTGTGCCTGGCCGGTCCCGTGCAGGCGCAGCAAACCTTCTTCATTGACACGGTAGCGGGTCCGAGTTGGCCCTATCC
>JAAXHF010000674.1 GCA_012271025.1 Deltaproteobacteria bacterium
CGCCGCTGCCGGTCAGCCGCACCGACTCCTACCACACCCTGCTCGACGGGCAGACCGACTGGCAGGTGTCGATCTATCAGGGCGACGACCCGGACGCCTTGAACAACATCCTGGTCGGACGCTTCTGCATTGAGGGGCTGTCCCAGGTGCCGGCCGGCAATGAGATGCTGTGCCGCATGGAACTCGACCTGGACGGAATTCTCACGGTTACGGCCATTGAGAAGCGCACCGGCCTGGCCCGCCACATCACGATTGAGGGCGCCACCACCGCCATGTCGGCCGAGGAGATAGCCCGGGCTCGTCAGCGCCTGCACGAGCTGTTGGCCCAGAACCGCGTTGACACGGCCGAGTCGTCCTTCGACGGGGCTCAGGACAGGCTTGAGCAGGAGGAGACGCCCGCTCAAGAGCCTGACACCGCTGATGACCGCGCTCACCGGGAGCTGCGCCAACAGGTGTTTGCCGCCGGTCGGCTGCTGGAGCGCAGCCAGCGGCTGCTGGAAAGGATGGCGCCCGAAGACCGCCAAGAGGCGTTGGGATTACACCGAGAGATTGAGGAGGCGCTGAGAACACAGGCTTGGCCGCAGCTCCAGACGGCCACCGCCCAGCTGACCGACCTTTTGTTCTATGTCGAAGAAGCCTAGCCCCGCGAGTCCTATGGGCCGTTCATCATTCATCGTTCCTCGTTCATCATTTGATGAGCCGCGCTGTCCGACCTGCCGGGCGGCGTGGCGGGAGACGGCCGTGTGCGCCCGGTGCGGGACCGATCTGGCCCCGCTCATGCGCCTGGCGGCAAAAGCCTGGCGGCTGCGCGAGCAGGCCCGCCAGGCCCTGTGCGCCGGAGACCGGGCGTCCGAAGCCCTGGCCTGGGCGCGGACCGCCTGCCGGCTCCAGGCAAGTCCGCGCGGCCTGCGGCTGCTGGCCCTGGCCCTGATTGCCAACGGCGCCATGGCAGAAGCCGTAGCGGTGATTGAGCACATGCCTGACGAGGGATAGTAAACATCGAATGTGCCTGTCCTGGAACGAAATTCGCGCCCGCGCTACCACATTCGCCAAGGAGTGGTGGAATGTGGCCTATGAAAAAGGCGAGACGCAGAACAATCACTCCAGGCCAAGACTAAATGACCGTCTATTAGGGTGAATAATCGCTAACGTCGAGATTTTTCGGATATCTTCTTCTCGTCAACCATAGAAGAGATACTGCCATTGATGTATAAATTATACCTATTGTTATAAAAACGACTCCTGGGCTAGAGGGATAAGTCTCTTCATCGTCAAGAAGCTCTATACCTACTCCAGAACCTGTCGTAAGAATGCCGACTGTAAATGCTACCCAAAGCGATGTCGCGAATACCATCTGGAGAGATTTTGGCCTTCCCCATAAGAAGCTGAGCAGCAACGGAGGCCTCGTTGGATAAAGTCCTCGTCTTGCACCTACAGTTTTAAAACCTGATGGTACGCCCCTGATGGAACCCGATATTTCAGGATGAGGGTTTTCGCTGTCATGGATGATTTCATAGGCTGATCCGCCTTTGGGGTCCAGATAGAAGCGGTCTCAAAAACCGGTTC
>JAAXHF010000463.1 GCA_012271025.1 Deltaproteobacteria bacterium
TGCTTTTTGATCGGGATTCTGATGCTTGGCCTGGGCTATATCTTCTCCTACCTGTTGAACGATGACCGCATTCGGCTCGGCCGACCGACCGTGGAGGACACGCTCCGGCAGTATGGCATCGCGCCCGTTCGGTGAAGCCGGCAGCCCTTGGGGTCCGGGGATAAGGCCGCCTAGGTCTGGCTCTTGGGGGCTGGAGGAAGCTGGAGGCTGACCGGGACTCCATCGGCAAGAACGGTGGCCTGGGCCAGCAGCTCCTGAGCCGAGAGTTCTTTGTTCAGAAAAGCGTGCAGGGGTTCTGCCGGGAAATAAAACTTGACCTCTCCGGCTTCGCCCGCCTGATCGAGGTCGTCGAGCACCGCGTTCAGCTGCTCGAGGTTGGCGTAGGGTCTGGAGTGGTAGTGGAGGGCCAGCATCACGCCGTCGGCCGGAAATTCCAGGGTCTCAAAGGCCAAGAACGACTGCGCCACAATCTTGGTCCACAGGTCCACCAGCCGGTCGGTTTGGTTCAGCACTTGAGAGTTATAGATCAGGCCGGTCTGGACCCGAAAAGTCAGAAAGGTCTGGTCTTGCCGAGTTTCGAGGCCGACCACTTCCACCGAGGCGGTGAGCAGGCCGCCGCTGCGTCTGGCGGTATCGAGCAGACGGCCCAAGAGGGCAATCGTATCGGGACCATATTTCTGGTGGAGTTCGTGGAGCAGCTCTGCCAGACCTGGCGGGAGCGATCGATTCCAGATCGGGGGATCCGTGGCTGAAACGAGTCCTGGTCCGAGCAGGCAGCCGACAAACACAGCCCACCGAAGATATGCCAATACGCGGTACCGCACAGCCCGGCATCATGCCAAGCTTCTCGCCGTGGCACAAGGACCTTGCCGACCGCTCCAAGCTTGGTGTATGGAAGGGTGCATTCCTGGAGTCTGGATGTGAAAAATCGCTTGCGTTTTTCTCCGCTCGAACGCAAGGTCAAAACCGCTCTGGCACGGTTTTTTTCCTCCCAAGGAGATGCTGGTCCGGGCGGGCGCCCCATCCGTATTGGAGTCGGGGTGTCGGGTGGACCCGACTCGGTGGCCCTGTTGAGCGCCCTGCTGGCCCAACCGAAGAGCAGCCGACTGCACCTCAGCGTGCTCCACGTCAACCATGGGCTGCGGCCGGAAGCCGAGCGTGAACAGCGTCACGTCGAGCGGCTGTGTCGGCGCTGGCAGCTGCCGTGTGTGGTGAAGAAACTGGACTCTTCCCCCCCACATGGCCTCGAAGCCTGGGCGCGCGCCGAGCGCTACCGGTTTTTTGGCGTGGCAATGGAGCGGGAGGAGCTGGACTATCTGGCTCTGGCCCATACCCGGGACGACCAGGCCGAAACTGTGCTGTTTCGGCTCCTGCGGGGCAGTGCCCGGCGCGGCCTGAGCGGCATGCCGCCGAGCCGCACAATCGGAACGCGGGAGGATAAGCGGCTCATCCGTCCGCTGCTGGACTGTACGCGGCAGGAAGTCCTGGCGTATCTGGCCGAGCGCAGGCTGTCGTCTGTGACCGATCCCAGCAACGCCGACCTGAGCTATGCCCGCAACCGCATTCGGCACCGCCTGTTGCCCCTGCTGGCGGCCGAGTTCTCGCCCCGTATCTCTCGTCATCTGGTTCACCTGGCCGACACCCTGCGCGCAGAGGAGGACTGGCTCGAAGCCGCGACAACGGGAGCGCGGGAGCGGGTCGAGCAGGCGCGGGACGGCGGGCCCGGCCTGCGCCTGCACGCCTGGGCGGCGGAGCCCGCAGCCCTGCGAACGCGCATCGTGCGTCAGTGGCTGGAGCGCGCCAACCCCGGCCGTGAGCTTGGCTTTCGCCACATTGAGCAGGTGTGCGCCCTGGCCGAGGGCCGGATTCGGGGGACTGTTGAACTGCCCGGCAGCCTCCAGGTGCGGGTCGAGCACGGCTGTCTGATCGCCGAGCCAAAGCGATGCGCCGCCGAACCCTACGCCCATCCCATCGTCTGCGGACAAGAGCTGAGGCTGCCCGCCGTCCCCCACCTTCCTGGCAGCGGCTGGCGGTGTCGGCTGGGTGCGCCGAGATCGTGGCAGGCTGCTCCGGCCCAGGCGCGAACGGTCGACCCGTGGCGGACCGTGTTTGACGCCAGGCTGGTGGCCTCAGGACTCCTAATCCGGAGCGCACGACCCGGAGACCGGATTTCCCCCCTGGGCATGGCTGGCCGAAAGAAAATTCACGCTGTCTTCAGTGATGCCAAGCTGCCGCGCCGCCTGCGCCCGGTCTTTCCCCTGGTCGTTGTGGCGGATAACGATACCGAGGTGGCCTGGGTGCCCGGCCACGTCCGGGGCAAGGTCGGGCTGGTGACGCCGACGACGCGTGCGGTATGCCAGTGCGTGGTCAGCCCATTGCCGGAGAAAGTAGAACTATGTTAGGCTGGCCGCAGGTAACGGAAGGGGGCTAAGGAGTGAACAAGGTTTCACACAATCTCGCTTTATGGCTGGTGTTGGGACTCATGATTCTCCTGCTGTTTAACGTATTCAGCCGCCAGCAGTCCCCAAAACCCGAGGTCGCGTTCAGCGATTTCTTTGCCGCTCTCCAACGCGGGGAAGTCTCTGAGGTCACCATACAGGGACAGACGATCCACGGCCGCTTTAGCGACGACAGTCGCTTCAGCACCTTTGCGCCGGACGATCCCGAGCTGATGCACACCCTGCGCGAGCAGGGCGTGCGGGTGAGCGCCCGGCCCGAGGATGGCGATCCGTGGTATGTGGCAGTCCTGGTCCAATGGTTCCCAATGCTGCTGCTGATCGGCGTCTGGGTGTTCTTCATGCGCCAGATGCAGATGGGCGGGGGCAAGGCCATGTCGTTTGGCAAGAGCCGCGCCAAGGTGCTGACCGAAAATCAACAGACAGTCACTTTTAGTGATGTCGCGGGGATCGAGGAGGCCAAACAAGAGCTGGAAGAGATCATCGCCTTTCTGAAAGACCCCAAAAAGTTCACCCGCCTGGGCGGTCGGATTCCCAAGGGGGTGCTGCTGGTTGGCGCGCCGGGCACCGGGAAAACCCTGCTGGCCCGGGCGATTGCCGGCGAGGCCGGGGTGCCGTTCTTTTCCATCAGCGGCTCCGACTTTGTCGAGATGTTTGTCGGGGTCGGTGCGTCGCGCGTTCGCGACCTGTTCATCCAGGGCAAGAAACAGGCGCCGTGCCTGATCTTTATTGACGAGATTGACGCGGTCGGTCGCCACCGCGGGGCGGGGCTGGGCGGCGGCCACGACGAACGGGAGCAGACGCTCAATCAGCTCCTGGTCGAGATGGACGGGTTCGAGGCCAATGAGGGGGTGATCCTCATTGCCGCCACCAACCGGCCCGATGTGCTCGATCCGGCCCTGCTGCGGCCGGGACGGTTTGATCGGCGGGTAGTCGTGCCCCGCCCGGATGTCCGTGGCCGTGAAGAGATCCTGCGCGTCCACAGCCGTCGGGTGCCAACCGACGAGAGTGTTGATGTCGAAACCCTGGCCCGGGCAACGCCGGGTTTCTCCGGAGCCGATCTTGAGAACCTGGTGAACGAGGCCGCCCTGCTGGCCGCCCGCCAGAACAAAGAGAAAGTCGGCATGGAAGACTTTGAGCTGTCCAAAGACAAAGTCTTGATGGGAGCTGAGCGGCGCAGCCTGATCCTGACGTCCGAAGAGAAACGCAACACCGCCTACCACGAGGCCGGCCACGCACTCGTCGCCGGACTCACCCCGGGCACCGATCCAGTCCACAAGGTCTCGATCATCCCGCGTGGCATGGCACTGGGGGTGACCCAGCAAGTCCCGGTCGACGACCGGCACACCTTCTCCAAAGACTATGTGCTCAAGCGGCTGGCGATCATGTTTGGCGGTCGGGTGGCAGAAGAGATTGTGCTCGGCCATACCACGACCGGCGCGGGCGACGATATTGAGAAAGCGACCGAACTGGCCCGGCGTATGGTGTGTGAGTGGGGCATGAGTGAGAAGCTGGGGCCGATGACGTTTGGCAAAAAGGATGAGCAGATTTTTCTGGGCCGCGATTTCACCCAGATGAAAGAATATTCTGAGCAGACGGCGATTGAGATTGATACCGAGGTGCGTCAGATCATCATGAACGCCTATGAGCGGGCCAAGGCGCTGTTGCAGACCAATATCGAGGTCTTGCACAAGATGGCCGAGCACCTTCTGGAGAAGGAAGTCCTTGACGGGGCCGAGATTGCCAAGATGATTGAGCTGTTTGGCAAAGAGCCGGACGGGATGAAGGATTCCCCGGCACCAGCCGGAGCCTAGTCCGAAAGGTGAGGCCGCCAATGCCACCCGCCGCCTGTCCCGGCCACTGTTCGAGGGATGTCCTCGGGCGGTGCCCCGACGCCGTCGTACAGGTACCGCCCCTGTCCGGACGGATGGTTGCTCAGATTGGTGCGGGGGCGGTGGCCTAAGCTCCATGGCCGATCTCTTCGTTCAACTGCGCTGGCAAGACCTGCTTGATGTCGTCCTCATCGCCTGTGGGGTGTACTGGATCATTCATCTGATCCGCGGCACCCGGGCGGTGCAGATGCTGGTCGGTCTCGTCCTCCTGTTTCTGGCCTACATCGGTTCTCAGCTCTTGGAGCTGTACACCCTGAACTGGATGCTGGATAACTTCCTTGGCTCGATCCTGCTGGTGATTGTCGTGCTGTTTCAGAACGATATCCGCCGGGCCTTGACCGAGATGGGTCGTGGCTCGCTGCTCGGCGTTCGCGTGCGAACTGCGTATGCCTCGGTTGTCGAAGAGGTCAGTCAGGCGGCGGTGTCCTTGGCCGCAAAACGGATCGGGGGGCTGATCGTCCTCGAGCGGACTGTCGGGCTGAACGACTACATCCGGTTTGGCACCCCGCTCGATGCTCGGGTGGGCAGAGAGGTGCTGGAGAGTATTTTTCTGCCCGCCTCGCCGATTCATGATGGTGCGGTTGTCATCCAGGCCGGGCGCATAAGCGCAGCCGGGTGTTTCTTGCCGCTGACCGCCAATCCCGGGGTAGATAAACACCTTGGCTCGCGTCACCGGGCGGCAATCGGGCTGACCGAGGAGACCGATGCCTTCGTTGTCGTGGTATCGGAAGAGGAAGGGGTGGTATCCTTGGCGCGGGAAGGGCGAATCGAGCGCAACCTGGATATCGGCACCCTGCGTGCATCGCTCCAACAGTTTTTTGTCCATGCTTAAGCACGGCTTGCATATCGTCTGGCGATTCCTCTTTCGGAATCTCTTCATGAAAGGGTTTTCCGTGGTCTTTGCCGCCGGACTGTGGCTGATGGTCAATGCCGGGGAGCGGGACACCGAAAAATCGTTGACCTTTCCGCTCGAATGGCGCAACCTGCCGACCCACCTGGTCGTGACCGGATCCCAGGTCGATTCGGTCGATGTGCAGGTCCTCGGACCGCGCACCCTGTTGGGCTTGCTCGACCAACAAAAAGTTGTGCTGGATCTGGCCGGGATGCGTCCCGGACGCTCGTCTTTCCGGATCGGGTCTGAGCGGCTCAGCCTGCCGCGCGGGGTACAGCTGGTGCGGATCAGCCCGTCTCAGATCAACCTCGATATTGCCCGGATCGAGACGCGCACCTTGCCGGTCCATCTCGACGTGCACGGCGAGCCGCTCCCGGACTACCGGGTTGGCGAGATGGAGCTGGTGCCCGACACCGTCGAGGTCACCGGTCCGGCGCCGGCTGTCGCCCGTCTACAGTTTGTGCTGACCGAGCCTTTGCAGCTGAGTCGGCTGACCCAATCGACGACGCTCGATCTTGATCTCATCCGGCCCCAGGACGGTCTGCTGTCCTACAATCTGCAACAGGTTCGCGTCCGGGTCGACGTGCAGGACGTGATACTCTCGCGCGCCTTCCAGCAGATCACGCTGACCGTGCGCAATACGGACTTGGCCGCCAGCCTCGATCCTGCCACGGTCGATGTTGTCGTGTCTGGCCCCAGACGCGTGCTGGAACAGCTACAATTGACCGAGGAGGAGGTGTTTGTTGATGCGGCCAGTCACGAGTCGGGGACGGTGCCGGTTGCCGTCACGGTGCTGGTGCCGCCGGGGGTGGATATTGTCTCCCAAGAGCCGCAAGAGGTGTTGCTGACCCTGATCGACATACCGGCTGTTCAGTCGGATATGGAAGACCGGGAGCCACAAGCGGAGTCCGCCGGGACTGCGGACGGACAGTAGGCGCGTTGCAGCCGCACGGGTGAGAGGGATACGGCGTATGACGGACAGGGGTAACGGACAGGGCGATGCGCATACCGGGGAACGCTTGTTTGGCACCGACGGCATTCGGGGCGTCGCCAATATCGAGCCCATGACGGCCGAAACGGCGCTACGGCTCGGCCGAGCCCTGGCCTATGTGTTTCGCGATGTGCCAGGCCGGCACAGGATTCTGATCGGCAAGGACACCCGTTTGTCGGGCTATATGCTCGAGACCGCCCTGGCGTCCGGCATCTGTTCGATGGGCGCCGATGTGCTCCTGGTCGGCCCCCTGCCGACTCCCGGGATTGCCTTTCTGACCCGTAGCCAGCGGGCAAACGCCGGCGTCGTGATCTCCGCCTCGCACAACCCGTTCCAGGATAACGGGGTCAAGCTTTTCTCGCGGGACGGGTTCAAGCTGTCCGACAGTCTGGAAGACCGCCTTGAGGCGCTGGTCATGGGCGGCAAGATCGACCACTTGCGGCCCACCGCGACCGCCATCGGCAAAGCCAGCCGGGTAGATGACGCCCTGGGCCGCTACAACGTCTTTGCCAAGACCGCCTTTCCGCGTGAGCTGACCCTGGACGGGATCAAAGTCGTCATCGACTGCGCCAACGGCGCGGGCTACAGGGTGGCCCCCGAAGTCCTGACCGAACTGGGCGCCCAGGTGACTGCGGTCGGGGTCGAGCCGAACGGAGAGAACATCAACGCCGACTGCGGAGCGCTTCACCCGCACCACGTGCAACGCCTGGTCCGCGAGATCGGGGCGGATATCGGGTTGGCTCTCGACGGCGACGCCGACCGGGCCATCCTGGTCGACGAGACCGCCGAGCTTGTCGATGGTGATGCCATTCTGGCCATTGCGGCCGAGGAAAAACTGCGGACCGACAGCCTGCCGCATAAGACCCTGGTGGCCACCGTGATGAGCAACCTCGGCCTTGAGGCGGCGCTACGCCGGATGGGCGGACAGCTGGTCCGCACCCCGGTCGGCGACCGTTATGTGGTCGAAGCGATGCGGCGGGGTGGTTATGTGCTGGGCGGAGAACAGTCCGGACATGTCGTCTTCCTGGACACCGGTACGACCGGGGACGGTCTGGTGACCTTTCTGTCGGTCTTGGCCATCATGATCCAGCGCCAACAGCCACTGTCCGAACTCAAGCGGGTGATGACCCGCTATCCCCAACACCTCATCAATGTCAGAGTCCGCGAGCGGCGCGACCTGGCCAGCGTCGAACCCATCGCCCTGGCCATTCGGCGGGTGAGCGAGGCGCTGGGCGATTCCGGCCGTCTGCTGGTGCGCTACTCCGGCACCGAACCCCTGGTCAGGGTCATGGTCGAGGGCGCCGACGCCGACCGGGTACGCGGCTACGGCGAGGAGGTGGCCGACACGGTGCGCACCCATCTGGGCGAACCGGAGTAAGAGCCGTGACATATCTGGTGACGGGCCAACAGATGCGGGAGCTCGACCGGCTCACCATCGAACGCTACGGCACGCCAGGGCGGGTGCTCATGGAACGGGCCGGGGCCGGAGCAACCGCCCACCTGCTGGAGGCGTTTCCGCAGCTCCTGAGCGACACCCGGAATGCCTCGGTGCTGGTGCTGGCCGGCAAGGGCAACAACGGCGGCGACGGCTTTGTCATGGCCCGCCTGCTCAGACAACGCGGCCTGGCCTGCGAGGTCGTCCTGACGGCAAAACGGGCGGACGTGAGCGGTGACGCGCGCCGCGCGCTGTTGGCCTTTGCGCGCGGCCGGGGGCGGATTACCGAAGTGACCCGGCCGGATCAGCTGACGCTGGTCGAGGACAAGCTCCGCAGCTGTGGTCTGGTCGTCGATGCCCTGCTGGGGACCGGGCTTAACGCGCCGGTCCGGGGCCTGGCCGCCGGACTGATCGCACTGGTCAACGGCAGTGGCCGGCCGGTGGTCGCGGTTGATATCCCGTCCGGCCTGGACGCCGACCGGGGGCAGCCCCTGGGGGACGCGGTGCGGGCCCGACTGACCGTCACCTTCGGCTATCCCAAGCTCGGCCTGAGCCAGTACCCCGGGCTGGACTATGTCGGCCGTCTGGTGGTCGTCGATATCGGGATCGCGTCCGAGGCGCTGGCCACAGTCCGGCCGACCGTAGGGCTGCTGAGTCCCGAAACGGTGGGACGGTTCGTTCAGCCGCGTCAGCCCGACTCACACAAGGGCAGCTTCGGACATTTGTTGGTTGTAGCCGGCGCCCGGGGCAAGAGTGGCGCCGCGCTGTTGGCCGCCTCGGCCGGTCTGCGGACCGGAACCGGTCTGGTGACCCTGGCCGGACCCGAGTCCCTCATTCCGGTCTTTTCTGTGGCGGTGCTCGAAGCCATGACGCTCGGCCTGCCTGAGCGCGCCGATGGCAGCCTGCGGATGGCGGCCGGTGCGCTGCGCGCGGCGCTCCAGGCCCGGACCGCGGTCGCCTTCGGGCCGGGTATTGGCGTGTCGGCCGACACGCTGAAGCTGACCCGCTGGCTGCTCAAGAATACCGAGCTGCCGCTCCTGATCGACGCCGACGGCCTGAACTGCGTGGCCAGTCAACCCGACATGCTGCGGGACGCATCGCAGCCGGTCGTGCTGACCCCGCATCCGGGCGAGATGGCACGGCTGACCGACACCGGCTCGGCTGAGGTCCAGGCCAACCGTCTTGAGCGTGCCCGCGACTTTGCCACATCTTTCCGGTGTCATGTCGTCCTCAAAGGCGCCCGGACGGTCATCGCCGCTCCCGACGGCTGGGCCTGGGTCAATCCAACCGGCAACCCCGGGATGGCCAGCGGGGGGATGGGCGATGTCTTGGCCGGGATTATTGGCGGCCTGCTGGCCCAGGGCTATCAACCCGCCGAGGCGTGTCAGCTGGGCGTCTTCATACATGGCAGCGCGGGTGACTTGGCCGCCCGCGAGATCGGACCGGTCGGGATCCTGGCCCGCGATGTTATCGACCGGCTGCCGCGCTCGCTATGCTCGCTGTCGGCCTCCGCCCGGCCCGCGCCTCGGCCATGAATGCCAGCCTGACCGTACGGACGTGCAGCCCCGAACAGACCCGGGCGCTCGGCCGGGAGGTCGGGCGGCGCCTGTGGCTCGGCGCCGTGATCGGCCTTGAGGGTGACCTGGGGGCCGGTAAAACCTGCTTTGTGAAGGGCCTGGCCGGCGGCCTGGGGCTTGATGGCGAGGAGATTGCCAGCCCTACCTTTACTCTTATCGCCGAGCATTATAGGGAGGGGGCTGCGCTGTTCCATATCGACCTGTACCGTCTGGAGGGCCTCGGGGCTGAGGACATGGAGGAGTTGGGGCTTGAGGAGTATCTGTTCGGCCGGGGAGTGAGTGCCGTCGAGTGGTTCCAGTTTCTGCCGGCCGACCTGCTTGAGGAGTATCTGTTGGTATCCATCCGCTTTGGTCCTGCCGATGCCCGGGTCATTACGCTGACGGCGTATGGCGGACCCTACCAAGGCGTGATACGTCAGCTTGGCGCACACCTTTCCTGCTGAAGATCTGCCCTATGCTTATTGTTCAGAAATACGGCGGTACGTCGGTCGGGTCGTCCGAGCGGATTAAAGCGGTCGCCCAGCGCATCGCCGAAACCCGTGATGCCGGCCATCGGGTCGCGGTTGTGGTGTCGGCGATGAGCGGCGAAACCGACCGGCTGTTGGGGCTGGCCAGGCAGGTGACCGACCGACCCGACGCCCAGGCCAGCGATCTGCTGGTTTCGACCGGAGAACAGGTCACCGTCGCCCTGCTGTCCATGGCCCTCAAGGACATGGGCTACCTGACCCAACCCCTGCTCGGCCATCAGGTCGAAATCACCACCGATAGCGCCTTTGGCCGGGCGCGGATCCAGCGCATCGCCACCGACCGCCTGACCAGCGCGCTCAATGACGGCGCCATTGTGGTCGTGGCCGGCTTTCAGGGCGTTGACGCCGACGACAATATCACCACCCTGGGCCGGGGCGGCTCGGACACCTCGGCGGTGGCCATTGCGGCCGTGACCCGGGCCGATGTGTGTGAGATCTATACCGACGTGGACGGCGTCTATACGGCCGACCCGCGCATCTGCCCCAGGGCCCGAAAAATGCAGCGCATCTCCTACGACGAGATGCTGGAGTTGGCCAGCCTGGGGGCAAAAGTCTTGCAGATTCGATCCGTTGAATTTGCCAAACGCCACCACGTGGCGGTCCATGTCCGGTCGAGCTTTGCGCCCGACACCGGAACATTTCTGGTTGAAGAGGAGCCGAGTATGGAGGACGTGATCGTCTCAGGCGTGACGTCTGACCTGAACCAAGCCAAAATCACCCTGCAGCGGGTTCCCGACCGGCCCGGTCTGGCGGCCAAACTGTTTGGCCCTATTGCGGATGACAATATCGTGGTCGATATGATCATCCAGAACGCCAGCGCCGAGGGCTCTACCGATCTGACCTTCACCGTGCCCCAGGACGATGTGCAAAAAGCGCTGAGCCGGGTTGTGCACATCGCCGAGGAGATTCAGGCCGGGGGGGTGACGTCCGATACCCAGGTCGCCAAGGTGTCCATCGTCGGGCTCGGCATGCGCAGTCACGCCGGGGTCGCCTCGCGCATGTTTCAGGTCCTGGCCCGCGAGGGGATTAATATCCAGATGATCTCGACCTCAGAGATCAAGATTTCCATTGTCATTGAGGCCAAATACCGCGAGCTGGCCGTCCGCGTCCTGCACGACGAGTTTATTGCTCCGGCCCAGTAGAGGCGCCCCTCATCGACACCCGTTTCGAGGTTCACCATGCCAAGCATAGCCTTGTACGATACCACTCTGCGTGACGGTTGCCAGTCTGAGGACGTGGCCTTTACCCTGGAAGATAAGCTGTTGATCGCCCAGCAGCTCGACGATTTCGGCATCCGCTATATTGAGGGCGGTTGGCCGGGCTCGAACCCGCGGGATGAGGAGTTTTTCAGCGCGGTCAAAAAGCTCTCCCTCAAACAGGCCAGGATTGCCGCCTTCGGCTCGACCCGTCGGGCCAATATCACGGCCGCCGATGACCTGAACATCAGGCTGTTGCTGCAAGCCGAGACCCCGGTCGTCACCATTGTCGGTAAGACCTGGGATTTACACGTCCGGGACGATCTGCGGATTTCACTCCAGGCCAACCTGGAGGTCATCGGCGACTCGATCGCCTATCTCAAGACCCGCGTGGACGAGGTCTTTTTTGATGCCGAGCACTTTTTTGACGGCTACCGGGCCAACCCCGACTACGCCCTGGCGTGCCTGAAGGCTGCCGCCCAGGCCGGGGCCGATGTGCTGGTTTTGTGCGATACGCGCGGGGGCAGCATGTCGCACGAGATTCGCCAGGCGACCCGGGCGGCTGCCGGACTGGACAGCCGGCTGGGCATTCACTGCCACAACGACTGCGAGCTGGCGGTGGCCAACTCGCTGGCCGGAGTGGAGGCCGGAGCCAGTCAGGTGCAGGGCACGATCAACGGCTTTGGCGAGCGGTGCGGGAACGCCAATCTGTGCTCGGTCGTGCCCAACCTCCAGCTCAAGCTGGGCTACGGGTGTGTCAGCCCGAATCAGCTCAAGACCCTGCCGACGGTTTCCCGTACCGTGTACGAGCTGGCCAATATCGAGCCGCACAAGCGTCAAGCCTATGTCGGCGCCAGCGCCTTCGCCCATAAGGGCGGGCTGCACGTCGCCGCTGTCCAGAAAAACCGCGAAACCTATGAACACATCGACCCCGAACTGATCGGCAACCACCAGCGCGTTCTGGTCTCCGACCTGTCGGGCCGCAGCAATGTGATCTACAAAGCCAAGCAGTTCGGGCTCGATGTGGACAATACCGACCCGGCGGTGAAGACGATTCTGCGCGAGGTCAAACAGCTCGAGAACGCCGGCTTTCAGTATGAGGGCGCCGACGCGTCGTTTGAGCTGCTGATGCAAAAAGCCCTCAACGGCAAGGTCCGCCACTTCCGCCTGATCGGCTTCCGGGTGATTGACGAGAAGCGCAGGGAAGACGAGCCCCCGCTGTCCGAGGCGACGATCATGGTCGAAGGTCCGGACGGGGCGGTCGAGCATACCGCAGCCCAGGGTAACGGGCCGGTCAACGCCCTCGATCGGGCGCTGCGCAAGGCGCTGACCCAGTTCTACCCCCAGCTCGAAACCATGGAGCTGCTCGACTACAAGGTCCGGGTGTTGGGTGGAGACGCCGGAACCGGGGCGACCGTGCGGGTGCTGATCGAATCCGGCGACGAACACAGCAAATGGGGGACGGTCGGGGTCTCACCGAATGTGGTCGAGGCCAGCTGGCAGGCGCTGGTCGATAGCATTGAGTACAAGCTGTACAAGGACAAGAAGCGCGCGGGCGAGTCCGCGCCGGTCGAGGCGCCCGCCGCGTCGCGGGCCGACTGAGTGTCGGCCGAACCGGGTCGGACACGCGCCGTCTCTGTGCTGTGGACCATGCTTCGGCGTGCCTATGACTGGGTCCTGGGCTGGGCCGACCACCGCTACGGCGGCCTGGCCCTGCTGCTGCTGGCTTTTGCCGAGTCGTCCGTCTTTCCTATCCCGCCCGATGTCCTGCTGATGGCCCTGGCCCTGGGTAAACCGGGCGCGGCTTTTCGGTTCGCGCTGATCTGTTCGGTCGGTTCTGTAGCGGGTGGTCTGGCCGGCTATCTGATTGGCTGGCTGCTGATGGACGGCCTTGGACGGCCGATCATCGAGCTGTACAACGCCCAGGCCGCGTACGCCGAGGTCGAGCAGCGCTTTGTGGCGCACGGCGGCTGGGCGGTCGCTATCGCTGGCTTCACACCTATTCCGTACAAGGTGTTCACCATTGCGGCGGGAGCGACCCAGCTGTCGCTGTCCAGCTTTGTGCTGGCCTCGGTGGTGAGCCGTTCGGCCCGCTTTTTTCTCATCAGCGGCCTGATTTACTATTACGGGCCGACCATCAAGGTCTTCATTGACAAATACTTCAATATCCTGACAATAGTCTTCACCGTCCTGGTGCTGCTCGGGTTTGTGTTGCTGGGGTGGTATGGCTAGAATGAGGGAGTGGTGGTGCGGAGGCGGATTGCTCTGGGGCTGGGCCTCATCCTACTGTCGTGTGCGGCCATGTCGGCCTGCTCACGCGGGGTCAGACAGCCGATTCATACCGTCCGGGCGGGGGACACCCTGTCCGCAATCGGGGTGCGCTACGGTGTTCCCTTCCGAGACATTGCCCGTCTGAATAATCTGGCTGACCCGGATAGGATTCGAGTCGGCCAGCGCCTGCGCATCCCGCACGGCGGGACCGATAGCCTGCAAACCGCCCGCTCCAAGTCTGCGCCGGCGCGTCGGCGCGCCGCAACCCGCCGGGCGGCAGTTCGAGAGCCGCAGCGCGGCCGCAATCGGCCGCCGGCCGCGGTGGGACGTTTTATGTGGCCAACCCAGGGCGTCCTGACCTCTCGCTATGGTCCGCGCAATAACAGCTTTCACGACGGAATTGATATTGCCGCGCCGGCCGGAACGCCGATCGTGGCCACCGCTCCCGGCGAAGTCATCTACAGCGGGGTGTTGCGCGGTTACGGGAAGGTTATTATTCTGCGACACGCCAACGGCTATGCCTCGGTCTACGCCCACAACAGCCGGCACTACGTCAAGCAGGGCCAGCTTGTGAAACAGGGCCAGAAGATCGCCGCCGTCGGCAACACCGGGCGGGCCACCGGCCCCAATTTGCATTTTGAAATCCGACGCAATAATAAAGCCCGCAATCCGCTCAAACTCTTACCCCCGAACCATCAGATCGTCAGCCGATGACGTGCCGGAGAACGCCATGCGTGACCTGACAGCCCATATCCGCAGCATCCCGGATTTTCCCAAGCCTGGCATTGTGTTCCGCGATATCACCCCCCTGCTGGCCAACGGTCCGGCCTGGCGGGCGTGTATCGACCGCCTGGTCGAGCGCTATCAAGGCCGGGTTGATACAGTCGTTGGGATAGACGCACGGGGCTTCCTGGTCGGCGGCGCGCTGGCCTACAGCCTGGGCTGCGGCCTGACGGTCGTACGCAAGTCCGGCAAGCTGCCGGCCGAAACCCTGGCGGCCGATTACGGGCTGGAGTACGGGACCGACCGCCTGGAGATCCACCGAGACGCGTTTGCGCCCGGCAGCCGAGTCCTGCTGGTCGACGATCTGCTGGCCACCGGCGGCACAGCCCGGGCGGCTCTGGGACTCATTCGGCAGCTGGAGGGAGAGGTGGTGGAAGTCGCCTTTCTGGTTGAGCTGCTCAGCCTGGGCGGCCGCCAGAATCTCGCCCCGCACGAGGCGTTCGCGTTGATGCAGTTCGAGTAGCCGGCCCTGGACCTTGTCCATGACGCTACGGACGCGGTTCGGCTCTGTCCTGGAGCAAGCCGGCCCGCAGCGCCGTAATATGGCCCGGCGTGGTGTGGCAACAGCCGCCGATCAGCACCGCTCCAGCCCGCTGCCAGGTCTGAGCGGCCGCTGCAAACTCGCCGGGCCGGGCCTGCACTCCCCAGCGTCGGGTCTGCCTGTCGTGGCTCTCGGCACAATTGGGATAGACGATAAGCGGTTTGGCGCTCAGCCGCCGAACTGTCCTGACCAGGGGCAGGACGTGACGCAGCGGCGTGCAGTTGATGCCCAGCGCGACGACCTGGGGCAGTCCGACAAACGGAGCTATGGCTTCAGCCAGGGGCGTGCCGTCGCTGATATGCCGCCCGTCCCGACAGCTGAAGCTGACCCAGGCGACAACGTGGGGCGTCTCACTCAGCAGATGAGCCAGGACCCGCGCTTCACGCGCGCTGGGGATGGTCTCGCAGGCCAGCAGGTCGGCCCGGCTGGCGGCCAACAGCTGCCAGCGCGGCCGATGAAAGGCGAGCAGCTCGTCCTCGCTCAGGTCGTAGCCGCCGGTATACTCGGAGCCGTCGGCCAGGTACGCACCGTAGGGACCGATACTGGCCGCAACCAGCGGCCGCAGACGGCCAACCCGATTGTCGGCCTGAGCCCAAAACGCCTCGCGCGCGGTCAGGGCCAGTTCGACCGATCTGTGGAGCAGCGCGGCGGCCTGGTTTTGACTGTAACCGTGGTCCACAAAGCCGGGCAGGCTGGCCTGATAGCTGGCCGTGATAATGCAGTCGGCACCGGCCGCCAGGTAGTCGGCATGAACCTGTTGGACGGCCTGGGGCGCGGTGTCCAGCAGGCGGGCCGACCACAGTCCGTCGCCCAGCCGGTAGCCCCGCGCTTGGAGTTCGGTGGCCAGCCCGCCGTCAACAATCAGGACGCCGGTGCGGGCCAGAAAGGGTCTGAGCGGTGAGTCTGGGGGGGAAAGCACGCTTTAACCACACAGTCCTTGGCACCCCAGCATGCCCCGAGAGCTGGCGCGAAATCAAGCCAGCTTGCCGTGTCAATCTTGACAACACCGGCGAAGCCGAGATTGAAGTGTGCTCCGATGGGACGGCGGACACACGGGCTGGAGTTGACGATACGACACTGCGGGGTGGCTTTGAGCGCGGTCAGACAGGAGTCACAATGAAAAGCCACATCGCTATCAGCCTGGCAAGCCTTGTCCTGGCCTCTTCCCCGGCGCGGGCCGGGACGCTGGAGATTCCCGGCCCGGGCGCCAAGCTGTCGGGTATTGGTGTGATATCGGGCTGGAAGTGTGACGCCAGCGGAGACATCACCGTCCGCTTCAACGAGGGTGAGCCGGTTGTCATGGTGTATGGGAGCGAGCGGGACGATACTCAGCATGCCTGTGGGGATACGCACAGCGGCTTTGTGTCGATTTTTAACTGGGCGCTGCTCGGGGATGGAGAGCACGTCGCGGTGGCCTACGACGCTGGCGTGGAGTTTGCGAGGAGCAGGTTTGAGGTCGCCACCACCGGAGAGGAGTTTCTGAGCGAGGCAAGCGGCCAGTGTCTGGTCCCGGATTTTCCTTCGGCGGGAGAAACGACCCTGCTTGAATGGAGTGAGAGTAGCCAACATTTTGAGATGGTCCTGGCTGACGAGCCCGAAGAGCCGGGAGCGTGTGTGTCCTCTGCCCAGGAAACGGCAGAACCGCTGGGAGACAGCAGCTCCGCGGCCGATGCCCTTGTCTGGTGGACGCCCTTTCGGGCCGCTCCCGAAGACGACTACAACGCCGCCTGGTGTACCGCTCAAGACGGGCAGGTCGAAGTCCGCCTGCTGGACGATACGCGGGCCGACTGCGTGCTGCCCGCGTATGCCGTGGAGGCTGACTTTGCGGATAAATGGTACGAGGCGATTGGCCAGGCGGTGCACTATGCCCGCATCCTCAAGAAGCGGCCTGGAGTGCTGCTCATTCTTGAGCAGACCCGTGATTGCCGCTATCTCTCTCGGCTGTGCGCCGCGCTGACGGGGCTCCGCGTCCGAGGCCAGTCGATTCGGGTCTGGACGACAGGGCCGGTCTCTTGTCAATCCTTGTAATATATCGCCTATGCTGACCGCCGCACCCGTCCCCCGCCCACTGTCCCGTCGTCAGTTCCTGGCTTCGAGCCTGGGGCTGGCTGCGACCGCACCCGGACTGTTGGCGCAGGCGCGGGTCAACCGCCCGCAAAAAGGCGGGTTGCTGCGGCTGGGAATCTCGGGCGGTTTTACCAGCGACTCGCTTGACCCGGCCCGCATCTCGGACGCCTTCATGACCCTGCTGTCTTTCGGTCAGCTGCGCAATACCCTGGTGGAGATCGACGAGCAGGGCCGGCCCAGGCCCGAGTTGGCCGACGGCTGGGACGTGTCGCCGGATGCCAGGGTGTGGCGCTTTGGGCTGCGGCGGGGTGTCGAGTTCCATCACGGCAAAACCCTGGAGGCTGCAGATGTGCTTGCCTCAATCAACCATCACCGGGGCCGGCAATCGGCTTCACCGGTTAAGGTTTTGCTGGACAATATTCTCCACCTCCGTCCCGACGGCAAGACCGGGGTCGTCTTCGAACTCCGGGACGGTCAGGCCGATTTCCCGTTTGTGCTGGCCGACATCCACCTGACCATTCAGCCCCACGATGGCGATGTCACGACCGGTGTGGGAACCGGTGGCTATCAACTGGTCGAGTTCGAGCCCGGCGTCCGCTCGCTGACCCGACGCAACCCCAACTACTGGAGGGCCGACCGGGCCCACTTCGAGGCTGTGGAAATGCTGGCCATCGCTGACGTGAACGCCCGAACCGCAGCCCTGCAAACCGGCCGCGTCGATGGTATCAACCGCTGTGAGCTGAAAACCCTGCATCTCCTGTCCCGTCTGCCCGGCATCCAGGTGCTGCAAACCCACGGCACCAAGCACTACTCCCTGCCCATGCACACCGATATCGCTCCGTTTGACAATCCGGATGTGCGTCTGGCACTCAAATACGCCATCGACCGGGACGCCCTGCTGCGCACCATTCTGCGCGGCTATGGCAGCCTCGGCAACGACCATCCGATCAGTCGCGGGCAGCCCTATTTTGCCGCCCGGCTGGCCCAGCGGCGCTACGACCCGGACCGGGCTCGATTCCATCTGCGGCGGGCCGGGTTGGAGGGCCTGCACCTGCGGCTGAGCACCTCGGACGCGGCGTTTCCGGGTGCGGTCGATACGGCCGTGCTGTATCGGGAGCACGCCGCCCGAGCGGGCATTGCTCTCCAGACCGTCCGCGAGCCGGCCGACGGATACTGGAAAAACGTATGGCTCACAAAACCCTTCTGTCTGTGTTCGTGGAACGGCCAGCCGACCGCAGGACTGATGTTTGCGACCGCCTATGCCGAGGACGCGGTCTGGAACGATACGCATTTTCGCCACCCGCGCTTCAACCAGCTGCTGAGAGCCGCCCGGGCCGAACTCGACGAGCCCAAACGCGCCGAACAGTACGCCGAGATGCAGACGATTGTGCGGGATGAGGGTGGGGTCATCATTCCGGTGTTTGCTGCGGACGTGTGCGCCGCCGACAGCCGGCTGCGCTTCGGGCAGCTGGCCAGCCATCGGGAGCTGGACGGCGGCAGGTGTGCCGAGCGCTGGTGGTGGGCTCGGGAGCCCGGCGGATCATGAGCCTGCGGACCCTGATCGCCCGGCGGTTGGTCCTCGGCCTGCTGACCCTGTTGGCCATCTCGCTCATCCTGTCGCTCGGCCTGGAGGTGCTGCCGGGCGATGTGGCCGAGGCGGTGCTGGGCCAGTCGGCCACGCCCGACACGGTCGCCGCCCTGCGCCGCCAGCTGGGCGTGGACCGGCTCCTGCACGTTCGCTACCTTGACTGGCTGGCCGACCTCGTGCGTGGCGAGCTTGGCACCTCGCTGGCCAATCAGCAGCCGGTGGCTGAGCTGATCAGCGGGCGTCTGACCAACACTATGCTGCTGGCCGCGCTGACCGCCCTGATCGCGGTGCCGCTCGCCCTGAGCCTGGGCCTGGTGGCTGCGGTGTACCGCGACCGATGGATCGATAAAACCCTGTCGATAGCCGGCCTGAGCACGATTTCCCTGCCGGATTTCTTTATCGCCTATCTGCTCACGGTCATCTTGGCGGTCCGCTTGCAGGTCTTTCCGGCGGTGTCGATCATCTCTCCCGGCATGGCCCTGGCCGACAAGCTGTCCGCCCTCAGCCTGCCGGTCCTGACCCTCAGCCTGGTCGTCGGCGCCCACATGATGCGGCTGACCCGAGCGGCGATTCTGAACCTGTTGCACAGTCCATATATTGAAATGGCCCGGCTCAAAGGGCTGTCTCCACGCCGGATTATTGTCCACCACGCGCTGCCCAACGCCGTCTCGCCGATCATCAACGTCGTTGTCCTGAACCTGGCCTTCCTGGTCGTCGGGGTGGTGGTGGTCGAGGTGGTGTTCGTCTATCCCGGACTCGGCCAACTCCTGGTCGACGCGGTGTCCAAGCGCGACCTGCCGGTGGTGCGGGCGTGCGGTCTGATCTTCGCCTCGGTGTACGTCGTGCTCAACCTGACGGCCGATGTGTTGGCTCTGCTGAGCAACCCCCGGCTGCGCCAGCCCAGCTCGCCATGACTGTTCTACGGACACTCGGTCATGCGCCGCTGAGCGCCAGACTCGGCCTGGGTCTGATCGCCGTCTACCTCGGGGCGGCGCTGCTGGCCCCGCTGCTGGCGCCCTACGGCGAAACCGAAGTGGTCGGCGATGTGTGGGAGGCGTCCAGCCGCTCGGCGCTGCTAGGAACCGACCAGCTCGGCCGCGACCTGTTGTCGCGTCTGCTGTACGGCGCTCGGAACACCGTCGGCGTGGCCCTGGTGGCGACCCTGCTGGCCTTCGTTCTGGGCGTTGTCGGCGGCTCGGCGGCCGCCCTGGTCGGCGGCTGGGTCGATAGCCTGCTCAACTGGCTGGTCGAGGTGCTGCTGGCGCTGCCCAGCCTGATTCTGGCCCTGCTGCTGCTGTCGGTTTTGAGCCCCTCGATGACGACCGTCGTCCTGGTCAGCGCCCTGCTGAGCGCTACCCGCGTCTTCCGCCTGGCACGCGCTCTGGCCCTGGATATGACGGCGGTGGAGTTTGTCGAACTGGCCAGGTTGCGCGGGGAGGGCTGGTGGTGGGTCGTTCGCTCCGAGATTGTGCCGAACACGTATGGGCCGCTGCTGGCAGAACTCGGCCTGCGGTTTTGCTTTGTGTTCCTGTTCATCAGCTCGCTCAGTTTTCTGGGCCTGGGCTTGCAGCCGCCAACGGCCGACTGGGGCAGCATGGTCCGCGACAATGCCGGCGCCATGCCGTTTGGGCTGGCCGCCCCGTTTTTCCCGGCGGCGGCGATTGCGCTGTTGACGGTCGCCGTCAACCTGGTTGTTGACTGGCTGGCGCAGACAGATGCGGCCCACGACCGAC
>JAAXHF010000380.1 GCA_012271025.1 Deltaproteobacteria bacterium
CCTATGCGCTTCTTGGCGCACCGCCACCTGCCACCATGACGCGGGCCTCGGTGGCAGGCACCCTCACCACCTCGTCGATCTCGAACGGGTCGGGCTCAAGGGGCGCGGGGCGCAGGTCCCTGGCCAGGAACAGGTGCAGGTACTCGGTGAGGAAGCCGGGGCGGCGTAAAAACCCCCCAGGGGCCTGAGCTCGCCGGCGGCCAGACCGGTCTCCTCGCGGAGCTCTCGCTGCGTCGCTGCGGCCAGATCTTCACCCCTTTCCAGCTTTCCTGCGGGCAGCTCAAGGAGGGCGCGCCTCGTCGCGTGCCTGTACTGCCTGACCATCACGACGTTCCCGAGCTCATCGACCGGGACGATGGTGACCGCATCCGGGTGCTCGACGACCTCGAACCGCGCCTCAGAACCGTCCGGATGGCGCAGGATATCGACCGTGACGGTCATGATGCTGCCGTCAAAGACCACCTCCCGGGATACGGGATGCGGCGGGTCAGGACCTGTCAACGATTCCCAGGCGACGGGTCAGGGTCGCATAGAAGTCGTGCGGCGGCCTGAGCCTTACGAAACGCGCACGGTACGGGCTGCGGCGGATGCTCACGACATCGCCGGGACCTAGCCGGGACACCGGGAATCCGTCCACGCTCAGGAGCGTGTCCGCCTCGTTGACGACCTTAAGGTCCACGACCGTGTCGCCGGGCAGGACCAGTCCCCTGTTCAGGCACATGTGGGGGGCGACTGGCAGCAAAACAATGTCCTCCAGCCGGGGGCTTACCAGGGGGCCCCCTGCCGCCATCGCGTATCCGGTGCTGCCGCTGGCGGTCGAAACCATCACGCCATCGGCCCTGTAGACCGTCAGCTCGGCCCGGTCGACGCTGGCCTCAACGTTGAGAAGCCTCGCGCTCTGTCCGCGGCTGAGCACGACCTCGTTTAAGGCATCGGCGTCGGGGACCGGGTCACCCGAGGTCAGCGTCACCCGGACCCTGACCATCATCCGTTCGTCGATCCAGGCGCCCTGCGCCTCGCCGCGCACGTAACACGCTATCCCCGCCTCCGCATCGTCCACGTCCAGCTCGGACATGAAGCCGACCTTGCCCAGGTTGATCGCAAGGATCGGCACCTCGTGGGGGGCGGTGACTCGGACGGTCCTCAGGATGGTGCCGTCGCCGCCCGAGATCACCAGAACGGAGGTCCGGGAGAGCTCTTCCCGCCGCTCGTTGACGCTGTCGGCGGGAGAGGTCCAGGCGCTATCGGCTATGTCCAGCGATGCGATGAGGGAGTCGACCAGGTCACGTGCCCTGGGCATCTGTCCGTTGTAGACGAACCCGATGCTGGCCTTGCGCTCGTTCATAGGAGAGGACTGGGATTCCGCCCCCAGATTACATCACGGGCCCGATGCTCAGCACCTCGGCCGCCGTCTTGGCCATGCGGATGAGCGGGGTCGGATAGACTCCGAAGAACAGGAGCGCGGCAACACTCACCCCGAGGGCCACATGAAGCGGCCTCTCGCCCTTGACGGGGCGCGCCTCGGCCGGCTCGGACAGGTACATGACCTTTATCACACGCACGTAGTAGTAGGCGGACACGACGCTGTTGAGCGCTCCGGCCAGCACCAGCCACGAGAGTCCGCTGCTGGCCGCGGCGCTGAATATGTTGAGCTTGATCATGAATCCCACCGTCGGCGGAACCCCCGTCAGGGAGATCAGGGCGAAGGTGAGCGCGGCGGCAAGCCAGGGCGCGCGCCTGCCCATCCCGGCCATGTCCTTGATGCGGTCGCTGCCGACGCGGTTTGAGATGGCTATCACCGCGGCAAACGCCGCAAGATTGGTGGCCGCGTAGCCGACCAGATAAAACAGCACCCCGGCCGGGCCTTCGGGGTTGCCGCCGGCGGGGTCCCTGGCGGTGACCGCCGCCAGGCCAACCATGATGTAGCCCGCGTGCGCAATGGTCGAGTATGCCAGCAGCCGCTTCATTCCCCGCTGGGCGATCGCAACGAAATTGCCCAGGGTCATGGACATGATCGCCAGCACGGCGAAGATGGCGCTCCACTCGATGCTGACCAGGGAATCGGGGAAAGCCACGTAGAAGACCCGCAGTATCACCGCAAAGCCGGCCGCCTTGCTCGCCACCGACAGGAACGCCGTTACCGGCGTTGGGGCACCTTCGTACACGTCCGGCACCCACATCTGGAACGGGACGGTGGAGATCTTGAATCCGAATCCGGCGATGATAAACACGATCCCGAGCAGGAGGGCGTATCCGCCAAGCGGCTCTGCGCCGCTGCTTACGCTAAAGATTCCGCGGGCGATCTCGCCCAGGTCCGTGCTGCCGGCAAAGCCGTACACCCACACCATGCCGTAGAGCAGCAGGGCCGAGCTCAGGGCGCTCAGGATCAGGAACTTCATGCCCGCCTCGGTGGACCGGCTGCTGCCGGCAAGGGCCACCAGGGCCGCGAGCGGAAGCGCCGTCAGTTCCAGGGCGATGTAGATCGTGATCAGCTCCAGCGTCGAGCCGAGCAGCATCATGCCCGCCACCGAAAGCAGGATCAGGGCGAAATACTCGGCCCTGAGGGTGTCGAAGCGGCGACTGTACTCGGTGGACATCAGCACGACGACCGCCATTGAGCCGGCGAGAAGGAACTTGATGAACAGGCTGAACTTGTCCACCGAGAGAGTCCCGAATACGCCCGTCACCGCAGGGTCGCCATGGTCCAGGTCGATCCACAGCGCGGTCGTCAGCGCCAGCGCGGCAACCAGGCCGGACACCACCAGGACCGGCAGGAATCTTCGGTCCTTTGCGAGAAAGTCGACGAGCAGGATCAAGAGGGCCACGCCGACAAGGCACAGCTCGGGAGACAGCAGGTAGATGTCGTAGGCGGTCACGCCCGGCCCCTCACGGAATGCAGGCCCGCACGCCCTGCAAAGATCCCGGCAACCGCATCAACGAAGAGAACAACCACTGGCGATTCGCCCCTAACGCATTCCGACCTGCGCGCCCGCAACGTCCTGCACGATCGGCTCGATGCCGATTGCGAACACGTCGGATATGAACGCCGGGTATATGCCAAACAGGATGATCGGGACGATCAACAAGACCATGGGGATCAGGTCGGTCCGGGTCGCGTCAGGGAGCGTCGACCACCGCTCCACGCGCGGTCCGAACATCGCCCGCTGAATCATCCACAGGATGTAGCCGGCCGTGATGACCACCCCGAAGACCGCGAGCACCGTCGGCCAGCTCCAGACCGGGAAGGCGCCCAGGAAGACCAGGATCTCGGCCGCAAATCCGCTCGTCCCCGGAAGGCCAAGAGAGGCGAATCCGGCAACCAGAAAGCCCACCGCTATCAGCGGCATGCTGCCGGCCAGGCCGCCAAGGTCCGGTATGTACCTGGTGTGCGCGCGGTCGTATACCAGACCCACCATCAGGAACATCAGGCCCGTGATAGTGCCGTGGGTGAACATCTGCATCGCCGCGCCGGTGAGCCCGATGGCCCCCGTCTCCGCCGAGGCCGCCGCGATCGCCGACAGGCCGATCAGCACGTATCCCATGTGGCTGATGCTGCTGAAGGCCACGAGCCGCTTCATATCCGTCTGCCGCAGGGTGACCACCGCACCGTACAGGACGTTTATCACGCCGGCGGTGGCCAGGAGCCAGGACAGGTCCGCCATGGTATCGGGCATCATCGCCGCGGTGACCCGGATCATCCCGTAGCCGCCCATCTTGAGCAGTACGCCGGCGAGCATGACGCTCACCGCCGTCGGCGCGTCGGTGTGGGCATCCGGCAGCCAGGTGTGAACCGGCCAGACCGGCAGCTTTACGGCGAACCCGACGAATAGCAGGCCGAAGATGGCCCCGACGGGCAGAGCGAGCTTGGCGCCACCCTGGATCAGGCCCGGCATGGCGGCCATGTCGAACGTGCCAAACGTGACGAACAGGGCAAGGATTCCCACCAGCATGAAGGCGCTGCCGATAAAGGTGAACAGCAGGAACTTCATGGCCGAATACTCCTTGCGGCCACTGCCCCAGGTGGAGATCAGGAAGAACATCGGCACGAGCTCGAGTTCCCAGAAAAGGAAGAACATGAGGAAATCGAGCGCCGTGAACACCCCTAGCACGGCGGTCTGCAGGACCAGCAGCCAGACGAAGTATTCCTTTACGCGGTGCTTGATTCCCCAGGAGGCGTATACGGCGGCCATCCCGAGCAGTCCGGTCAGCAGGACCATGGGAGCGCTCAGCCCGTCCACGGCCAGGAAGTACTCGACGTTGAAAGAGGCGATGGGCACCCAGTCTGAGACCCGGTCCACCATCTGCAGCCCGCCCGCGTCGCGGTCGTAGCCCGCGAATACGACGATGCTGAGCACCAGCTGTACCAGCGCCACGGCCCCCGCGGCCAATCTCACCTGACGGTCACTGCGGGCGAGCAGCGCTATCACCGCGGCAGCGACCAGCGGCAGGAAGACCAGGCTCGTCAGTAGTCCGTTCACGCCGTCCATACCCCTAGCGGAACAGCAGGTAGATCCCGAATATCACGAGCACCCCGACGGATATCACCGTCCCGTAGCCCTGGAGCTGTCCCGTCTGCACCTGCGCTATCGCCCGGCCGACGTTGCGGCCTAGCCGGTCAAGCGTCCTGACCACGCCGTCGACCAGGTTCTTATCCAGCCAGTCCAGTGACAGGGCGAAGCGACCGTAGAAGAGCCTGCGCGTTATCAGGCCCTCGTATAGCTCGTCCACGTAGTACTTGCGGACCAGCGCACGATGCAGCGGCTCAGCCGGCCCCAGGCCTACCATCCGCCCCCTGGACCTGAGCACGTGCATCAGGTAGGCCAGCACGATGCCGCCGACCGCCAGCAGGCTGGTGACCAGGGCCAGGCCGCGGCTGAAGTCCTTTACGGCTACGTGGCCGTCGGACAGGGACTCGTGGGCCGGGCCTATGTTGACGAACTCGGCGAACCAGTGCAGAGGAACCACACGCAGATCGGTCAGCGGATTGGCCAGCCAGCCGACGGCGAGCGTGGCGAGGCCGAGCAGGACCAGCGGTAATACCATGCTGGGAGGCGACTCGTGCGGCTCGGCGTCCCCGTGAGCATCGGCCTCGGGGTCGGCCGCGGCACCGCCCCTGTACTCGCCCTCGAAGGTCATGAACAGCGCGCGGAATATGTAGAAGGCGGTCATGAACGCGGCGACCAGGCCCAGCCAGAAGACGACCTCCGCGTCCCAGGTTGCGCCCGCCCGCGCGTAACCCAGAATCTCGTCCTTGCTCCAGAAGCCCGCGGTGGGAGCTATGCCGGCCAGGCTGAGGGCCCCGATGAGGAACGCCACCCAGGTCCACGGCATCCTCCTGCGCAGCCCGCCCATGTAGCGCATGTCGAAGGTTCCCCCGGCGGCATGGCTGACGCTGCCTGCACCCAGGAAGAGCAGGGCCTTAAAGAACGCGTGTGTGAACAGGTGGAAGATCGCCGGACCGTACGCTCCCACGCCGAGTGCCAGCATCATGTAGCCGAGCTGGCTGATGGTCGAGTAGGCGAGGACCCGCTTTATGTCGTTTTGAACCAGCCCGATGCTGGCCGCGAATATGGCGGTCACCCCGCCCACTATTGCGACGGTCCGCATCGCCTCGTCCGAGGCCTCGAACACGGGGAAGAACCGCGCGACCAGGAACACCCCGGCCGCGACCATTGTGGCGGCGTGTATTAGCGCGCTCACCGGAGTTGGGCCCTCCATGGCGTCTGGCAGCCATGTATGGAGCGGCACCTGCCCCGACTTGCCCACGGCTCCGGCAAATATCCCGCCGGCCACCCATCCCGCCACCGCGCTGGTCATCACGCCGCCAATGGCGATCGCGGCGTGCAGGTCGGTCACGTCAAGCGGGTTCAGGCCCTGGGCGGTGAAAGAGTCCGCGTTAAAGAACAGGTAGAGGATGGCCAGCAGGAACCCGAAATCTCCGACGCGGGTGACCACGAAGGCCTTCTTGGCCGCCGCCGCCGCAGAGGGCCTGTGGAACCAGAATCCTATGAGGAGGTATGAGCATGCCCCGACGAGCTCCCAGAATACGAACATCTGGACCAGGTTCGACGACATGACCAGTCCGGCCATTGATGCGGTGAACAGGGACATGTAGGCAAAGTAGCGCGCGTAGCCGCCGTCGCCCTTCATGTATGCCGTCGAGTAGATCTGGATGAGCAGGCTTACGCTCGTTACCACGAGCAGCATGACCGCAGTGAGGCCGTCGAGCACTATGCCAACGCTTATGTCCAGACCCCCCACCGTCAGCCACGTGTGGGGCTCGAACTCCACCGCGCCGTGATTGCTCGCCACGCTCGCCAGAGCCCAGATTGCCAGGGCAAGGGAACCTGCCATGGCCGAAATGGTCACCCACCCGGCCGCCCGCGCCCCGCTGCCGAGCAGCGGACGCACGATCAGGCCGATGACCAGGAAAGAGGCCAGCGGCAGCAGGAAGATCAGCCAGACGGCAATCTCACCGATCATCTAGAGCTTCCTGAGAATCTCGTCGGCCACATGCTCGCGGCCCTTGGGAACCATCACTCTGTACGTCACCCTCTCACCCCAGGTGAGGATGTCGCCTTCTGGCAGGATCTTGGTGGGCAGCCCCTCCGCCTCCAGCGCCGCCTTCCACATCTCGGCCGCCATCAGGTTGGGAGCCTTTCGGTAGTCGGTAAACACGCCTAGTGCTTCATCTCGTTTGCGTCGGATACAAAGACCGTCTCGCGGTTGCGAAACAGGGCTATGACTATGGCCAGACCGAGTGCCACCTCTGCGGCGGCCACGGTGATGATGAAGACAGAGAAGACCTGCCCGGTAAGCACCAGCCTTGCCGCCTCCTCGAGCGCGCCGACCGACTCCCCCGCCACCGCCCTGGGCAGGACGTAGCGGGAAAGTGCCACAGCCGTGATGTTGACCCCGTTGAACATCAACTCAAGGCACATCAGGACCACGATCGCGTTGCGCTTGGTCAGCGCGCCGAACAGCCCTATGAAGAAGACGATCGCCCCGACAAGGAGCATGCTTTCGAGGCCCATCTATCGCCGCCTCAACAGGGCCAGGGCGCCCACCACGGCCGCCAGGAGAACGACCGAGGCCACCTCGAATGCGAGGACGTAGTCGGTTATCAGCAGGCCGGCTATGCCGGGAATCGTGTTGTCGTATACACGGCCGATCTCGTCGGCCGCGGCACCGGATATCTCGCCGCTGGATGACGCCGCCTCGATCAGGACCCAGTCGGTGCTGTAGATGACAAAGGCCACGCAGGCCATGAGGAGACCGGCAATTGCGAGCATCGGGAGCCGCAGCGCATTGAACGGGCTGCCCTGCTCTACGTCCCTGGTCGTGACCACGGCAAAGATGATCAGCACGGAGATTGCCCCGACGTAGATCAGCACCTGCACCACGGCGAGGAACTCGGCCCTCATAAGCACGAAAAGGCCGGCCACACCAAGTAGCGCGACGACAAGGAACAGCGCGGCCCTGAACACGTCCCTGAGGAGCACGACGGCAAGGGCCGCCACGACGGTCGAGGCCGCTATCGCCCAGAAGACGATGTCAATTAAGAGGGATGCCTCGGTCCCCGCCCCTAGCTGCACTACCGAGCTCCGCCCGCCGCAAGGACGCGGTCACAAACGGTTTCAGCGGTGCGGCCCGGCGCGATCGACCTGCCCCGAGCGATCACCGCTTGGCCCACCTGGCGCGCTGGTCATCCAGGGTCGGCCGCTCGTACCGTCCCGCTGTGGACCACTCGACCTCACCGGTCGCCCTGTGAGGGTCATAGCGTGCCGCGGCATGCTGGGGACGGAACCACGTGCTTGGACGCTTCGGCTCCTCTACCAGCCTGTCCTTGCGAATGACCAGGTCGTTCCGCCTGTACTGGCCCTCCTCGAAGCCGCTGCCCATGTGCAGGGCATCGTAAGGGCAGGCCTCAACGCAGAGCCCGCAGAACATGCATCGCCCAATGTCGATATCGAACACATCAAGGTGGTACTTCTGACCCTCCTGAACCTGCTCACCGGACTCGCTGGTCACGATCTCGATGATTCCCAGAGGGCAGTACTTGGCGCAGCTGGCGCAGCCGGTGCAGCGCTGTTCGTACCAG
>JAAXHF010000604.1 GCA_012271025.1 Deltaproteobacteria bacterium
GGCGTAGACGGCATCGTAGCCGCCGGCTTGGGCAGCGGCGGCTCGCCGTCAACGTTCATGGCCGGCCTCAAAGACGCCCAGGCCGCCGGCATTCCCGTGGTGTTGTCCACCCACGTGGGCACCGGACGCGTCGTCCAGACCCGCCGCTTCACCGATGAGGGCTACATCGTGGCCGACAACCTGCACCCCAAGAAGGCCCGCATCCTGCTCATGCTCGGCCTGACGCAGACCCGGGACCACGCCGAGCTACAGCGCATGATGCTGGAGTACTGACGGCACCCGCCGTGCGGAGGCGGGGTCGGTGTTAGAATCAGATCTATATCCGGCACGCATCGCAGTGGCCGAACAACCCAACCGCGCCTGGGGAATAGTCAACCCATGGACAGCCCAGTAAGCCCAGCGCGCGCTCCTGACAGGACCGGTCTGGAGGTTGCCGAAGCGGTCCAGTCGCAAATGCCTGCGGATACGGTGATATTGTTCGGCTCCCGGGCCCGGGGAGATCACCGTCCAGACTCCGACGTTGATCTGATGATCATCTCCGACTCGGGTCCGGGCGCTGGCAGGGGTCTGGCCGCCAGGGTTGCCCGGGAGTACTTCCGCGACAATCCGCCCCGGCTACGCGTGGACGTGGTGACAATGGATGTCAAGACGTTCAAATATTGCCGGCGGGCCAAGAACCACGTGGCCGCGCAGGCAATCCGCGACGGAGTGGTAATGAGCGACGAAAACCTCGACCTTTCGGCCGGCTACGAGGACGGTTACCCTGACAGCTGGCCGGACGTGAAAGAGCGGCTACAGGCTGCGTACCGGAACATGCGCGCGTTCCATCGCTTGATCGACTTTGATGATAGTGACCAGGAGATGTACGGCTTCCACGCTCAGCAGGCCGTGGAAAACGCCATCAAGGCCTGGTTGTCGGCGGCGGGTCTGGAGTATCGGGCAGTCCATGACCTGCGGGAGGTCGCCGACCAAATCTTGCGCGACCCCACCGAATCCGGGACGCTGGCGGCAGCACAACTTCGGTTGCTGATCGACTACACTTCGTTCCCGAACGCCGGCCGTGCCGGGGGGCCGGATAACTGGCTGACCCTTTATGCCGTCACCTACCGCTACAGCGGCACTGGGTTCCACATGGACGACATCGACCGGGACCGGTTCCGCGCTGAGATCAGCCTGGCCGTCGGCACTTTCATCAACCGGGCCTATGAACTGACCGGCACCAGCGAGGCGGACGTGTCGCCGGGGTAATCCGACGACGCACGCGGCCAACCGGAGCAATCATGACCCCGCCCGGCCGAGGTTTGACTCCGACCGTGCCGGCTGCTACCCTGCCCTCGTTAACAACTGAACCAAAACGCCTGCCGGTGGCCCGTCAGTAGCGCGCCTAACCACCTGCGCACGACGGGCTGAAAAGGAAAT
>JAAXHF010000022.1 GCA_012271025.1 Deltaproteobacteria bacterium
CGAGCAACAGCGAGACCAGCGCCATCTTTCGTAAACTGGCGGCCGAGGAAGACAGCCCGGTGCAAGCCTTTGTGGTACGCAGCGACATGGCCTGCGGCAGCACAATCGGCCCGCTGACCGCAGCCGAGATTGGCGTGCGGACGATCGACGTCGGCGTGCCGCAGTGGGCCATGCACTCTATTCGTGAGGTGGCCGGAACGCGGGACGCCTTCAAGCTGAGCCGTATCCTGCGCCGTTTTTTCAGGACCGCCGCGCTGTAAATGATGAAGGAGGAATGCGGAATGATGAACGGCAGACAGAATGTGGCGGGAATGAGGAGAAGCACCACATGTTAGACCAAGCGCTCGATTTTCGCGTAGAGAGTGATGTCTTCTTTGTGCTGCTCGACAGCCTGGAAGAACGCGACTGGAGCCGCCCGACCCAGTTCAAGGACTGGACCATCAACGATGTGCTGGCCCATATCCATCTCGGCAACTATCTGGCCGACCTCTCGCTGCAAGACAGCCGGGCCTTTCTCGACTTTATCCAGACCTTCGGTCGGGCGAACAAAAAAGGCGCCAGCCGTCTGGCCGCCACCCACGAGTGGCTGGACGGCCTAAACAACCGAGCCCTGTTGCAGCGCTGGCGACAGTTCTACACCGCAATGGCGGACCGCTTTGCCGACGCCGACCCCAAGCTGCGGGTCAAATGGGTCGGCCCGGATATGAGCGTGCGCTCAAGCATCAGCGCCCGCCTGATGGAAACCTGGGCGCACGCCCAGGCCGTGTACGATGTGCTGGGCAAAGAGCGCAGCGCAACCGACCGCCTCAAAAACGTCGCCGTGATCGGCATCAATACCTTTGGCTGGACTTTTCGCAACCGGAGCCTGCCCGTTCCCAGCGATCCGCCCTATGTCCGGCTCAGCGCCCCGTCGGGCGAGGTGTGGGAGTGGAACCCGCCCCAGGACAAGAACACGGTCCGGGGACAGGCGCTTGAGTTCTGTCAGGTCGTGACCCAGGTGCGCAATATCGCCGACACCAGCCTCCAGGTACGCGGCGACACGGCGCAGTCCTGGATGTCAATCGCCCAGTGTTTTGCCGGACCGCCGGAAAACCCACCGGCACTAGGAACCCGGTTTCGACAAGCGGGGCCCTCTTGATGGCGCCCGCCCCAGTCCGCGGGGAAGCCGCCAGTCGTCCCCTCTATATTCCGGGGAGAAGGAATGTTCACCTGGCAGCCGTTTCGCCTCAGTCTCTTGGGCCTTGTGTCGGCCGGCGTTGCGGGACTCCTCCTCACCAGCTGTTCCGAATCCGAAGAGTCCGTCCATCCCGCGCTGGTCGAAGCCGTTCAGCTGTTTGAGCAAGCCCGGGCGGCCGAACGCACCAGCTTTGTCACCGCCGCCCAGCTGTACCGGGCCGCGCTGCACAAAGCGCGCAGTGTCCACCCGGCTCCGCCCTCCGCCCGTCGCTCCATCCGACGCGCCGCCGATCCTGTTCTTATCGGTCCCTACACCCTCGGCGCCTTACAGAACGCGATTATTCCCAGTGTCACGGCCAAGGCTGAGGCCGAACGCAGTACCCTGGCCTGCGCCCTGTTCCTGGCCCAGCGACTGCCCGAGACGGTCTATAAGGCGCAAATTCTCGAACAGATCGGGCTGGCCTATCTGGAACTCGGCCAGGACGACCGGGCGGCGCAGGCGACTCAGCTGATCGGCGATAGTCCGCACGGGGCGAATATGTTGGAGCGTCTGGCGCGCAGAGCCATACGCGCCGGCCGCTCCGAGCAGGGCCTGCGGTTTGCCCGGCAAATCGTCACGACTCACGCCCTGTTCGGAGTCGAGCTTTTAACCGACATCGCGCTTCAGCATGTCAGGCGTGGGCAGTACGCGGACGCCCTCAGAGTCGCCCAGGGGGCGGGAAGGGCGTCGTCGAGCGCCTGGGTGATGGCCGAGATCGCCAGCACGCTGACCGACCCCGGCCAACAGGCGACAGCGCTGTCGATGCTGGACCAGGCCGTCCAGCTGGCTCAGCGGGTTCCTCATCCTCCTCTCAAAAGTCTGGTGTTGGGACAGATAGGACATGCCTATATCCGCCTGGGCCAGAGCGACCGCGCCCTCCAGACTGCCCTGACCCTGAAAGACTCGCGGCATCGGACCACTCTCCTGGTCGCGATCACTCAGGCCGCAGTTGAGGCCGGTGAGCCCGAGCGCGTTTCCGGGCTGATCCAGCACCTGCAAGCGAGCCATGACCGGCCTTTCCTCATCGCCCAAGCCTTGACCGAGATTGCCGAGAAGCAGCTCGAATTTGGCCTGGCTGAGCGAGCCCGGGACGTGTTATCGACAGCCCGACACGTCGCCGTGGCAATCGAAGAGCACGCGCAGCGGGCACGTATTATCGGACGCATTGCCCTGGGCTACCTCGAAGCCGGTCGGTCGGACACGGCTCACGCGCTGGTAGAGACCATTCAAGACCCCCTGCAACGTCTCGATGCCAGGGTCCAGCTGGCGCTCGGTCAGGTTGAGGTTGGAGACCTTGAAGCGGCGCGTCAGACTGCGGAAACGATGACCGACCAGATGCGTCGGGCCGAAATCGAGGAAAGCATCGTCCTCAGCTATCTGAATCGAGGGGAGCTGCAACAGGCGCATCAGCTCGCCCAAGCAATCCAAGCGCCAGGCCAGCGGGCGGAGGCTTTGGGACACCTTGCCCATAGCTATCTTGAATTCGGGCAAATCGCGCCCGCCCTGCACCTTACCGAACTGTTGACCGACCAGCCGCAGCGGGATGAGGTCGTCGGACGTGTCGTCCGCGCCTACCTCGACGAGGATGCCGGCCAGCAGGCGCTACGGCAGGCCGAAACGATACAAGACCCGCGCCTCAAGGCTCAGGCTTTTTCCCGTATTGCCCGGAGTCACGCCAGGGCGGGTGAGTTCGCCGCAGCGCTCCAGATTGCTGAATCCATGACCGATCAGACGCGTCAGGCCGAGGTCGTGGCCCAGATTGGGTTGGAGTATTTCAGAGCCGGTCAGACCGACCGCGGCTTGAGTCTGATCCGCTCTCTTCAGGACTCACCGCCCAGAGCCAGCGCCCTGGGACAGCTTGCGCGCTATTACGCGCAGGCCGGTGAGAGCCAGGCAGCGGTGCAGCTGGTGATGGCCATCAGGCTGCCAGACCGGCGCGAAGCCACACTGCAGATGGTGGCCGAAGTCCACCACCAGGCCGGTCGGCACGACCAGGCGGTCGATGTCATACAGCTCATGCAGGCGGCACCGGAAAAAGCGGAACTCCTGGCCAAAGTCGCCGCTGACTATACACAACAGGGGGCGCAAGAAAAGTCTGCCTCCCTGACCGTCCAGGCGCTCGGCATAGCCAAAACGCGCGCTAACCCAGCCTCACAAGCCCACACCCTGGCGGTTGTCGGCCTGTGGCAGGCCAAGGCTGAGCAGCGTTTGGAAACGCAAGCCCAGGCCATACTGCATGACATGATCGCTGAGGCGGCGTTACGCTGACACCACCCTCACCCCGGCCTGCTCCCTGAGGACGAGGCCACCTCCACTCGCGACGCGGTGCGCATACGCCGCCAGCGCCTCGAAGCCGCCGGCCTCCTGCCCGCCGCGCCAGACGCGCAGCCCTCCCTGTTCACCCAGCAGTAGCGCGTAGGGGGCACGGCATGCCGTGCCCCTACTGCCCGTATTCCACGGGGGGCAGGGGCGGACCGGCGCCGGGGCTGCCACGGGTCGTTGTCTGGCCATACGCGTGCCCGGCTCGCGTGTGTGGCTCACCCCCCCCGTTGGAATACCACCCATCTTACGGTGTCGGGGCAAAGCGCACGCTCAGCACATACGCTCCGCTCGCGTCCCCAAAGCCGCTCACCCGGATATAGTAGGTCCCGGCCGCGACCTGCCGCGCCAGCCGGAAATTGAGCCTGCTGCCCCCGTCGTCGTCCTCGCTGAGCCGCTGGCCGTCGGCTCCCCGCAGCTGCCCAAAGGTATCCGTGCTGCCCGTCGTCTCGACCGTCAGGGTTCCGGCCTGGGTCACCTCGACCCGGAAATAGTCGATATCTCCCCCGTCCCCCAAGACCCCTGAGGTAGACGAGTTGAGCGCAACGCTGCTGGCTTGCTCAAGCGTTCCGGCGTGATCCTCTCCCGGTGTTCCTGTTCCAGCGAAGCGCACGACCAGCGTGTACGGTCCAGTCGCATTTTCAAAGCCGCTCACCCGGATATAGTAGGTCCCGGCCGTGACCTGCCGCACCAGCCGGAAATTGAGCCCGCTGCCCCCGTCATCGTCCTCGCCGAGCCCCTGGCCGTCGGCTCCTCGCAGCTGGCCGACCGTATCCGTGTTACCCGTCGTCTCGACCGTCAGGGTCCCGGCCTGGGTCACCTCGACCCGGAAGTAGTCGATATCTCCCCCGTACTCCAGCGAACGCGGGGTGGGGGACGCCGCCCCCACGCCGGTCGCCGCCTCACGCGTATTCCCATCCATATCCCCGTCGGGATCCAGATGGTGGCGGATCAGGGGAAAGAAGCGGTCAAAACGACCATACACGACGCTGGCGCCGCACTCCATGTCCGCAGGACTGCCCGATAAGACGCCACGCAGCTGCCCGTATGCGTCAAACAGGCCGGACCCGCTGCTGCCCGGTTCGACCGTGCCCTGCGACCACCTCACCTCAACAGTCCGCACCTCCTGGAGCTCGGCACCGAGATAGATGTCTCTGAAATCTACGGTCAGCCCGGCACTGTATTTCTTGAGGTCAGCCGCAGGGTGATGCACCCCATACACCTCGGTGGGATGGGTGAGGGGCGTCTCATCCCAGCTCACATACTCGCGCTCACCCGGTGGGGGGCGCCTGAGCCTCAGCAGGCTCGAGTCCGACTCGGGATGCGTCGCCAGCAGATCGGCTCCACCGGTCAGCTGGGTCAGCGTCGTTGGATTGTCCCCCTCACAGGTATCGCTTTCGCTGTCGCGCTTGATTGTGCGCTCAAAGTCCCAATAGGTAACCAGCGTCCGGGCGACGGACTGGGTCTCGATACAGTGATGGGCGGTGAGAAAGTACGGAATGACAGAGCCGCCTGCGCCATCCTCCAGCAGGGTGCCCGTACAGGCGGCGGTATAGCCATCCTCGGTCGTAAAAATCATTTTGGCCGTTGCGCCGGCCTGAGAGTCCACCGGCGGGTCTGCACACTGGATATCAATGTGCCCACAGGAAGCGCGCCCAATATCGACCAGACGCTGCGGCTGGTAGCGCGGAACGGAAGAGACCGGGTGAGAGACCAGATGAGAGACCTGGTCCACATACAGCGAGAAGGTGGACACGGCTTGGGACGACGGCAGGCTGATTTCCATCCCGACGGTCTCGCCCGCAATGACGGGAGACCAGACCGGCAGGTCGGGCAGCTCCAGGTCCTCAGCCGACCCGGCATCTTGAGACGCAAAATCCTGCTGGGTCACGGGCTCGAAGTGC
The DNA here is from genome assembly GCA_012271025.1 of Deltaproteobacteria bacterium. Next base: position 5,440 of record JAAXHF010000022.1, read on the forward strand.
TGAGCGGGGTCAGCCGGATTGAAGAAGCGCAGTGTGGCGTCGGGGCCTAAGATAGCAGACACCGCCACCCGCAGTGCCCAGGCGCCGGGGGACGTGACCCTGACCGCGCTGACCAGGGTCCCATCGCTGCGTGTGACCCACTCCAGCCGAGGCGCCAGGTCGTCCTGATAGGCGACCGGGAGTTCCCGGCCAAAGCCGACTTGCAGCGGGCCGGTCGTGTTCCGCAGCGCCCACTCCGCCTGCTCGGCGTCGGTCACCGCCGGCAGGCTAATGCTGAGTACGGTGGGAGTTATAGCCTCAGCCGTGGCCTCGGCTGGTCTGAACGCGCCCTCGGTACGACCGTCTTGGGTCTGGCCCACGGAAGAAAAACCGAGCACCAGCACGAAAGCGAGCAGCGCGGGTCTGCAACGAGAGCCCGGAGTGCGATAATACCTCATCATGAGTGACGAATCCTTGGCCGTGTTCTTCCCGACCAGGCGTCCGTCTGGCAAACACCGGGAAGGAAAGCAACACGATACGTGATTGGGAGGACGCGCTATCGTACGCCCGACACCCTCACCTCACCTCCAGCCGTGGGCACGCCCCGCTCCTGGTCGTCCGCCGCCGTCTGCGGATACGGCATCCGGCCGCTGTTCACAACATATACGCCCAGGCACACCCCCGCCACACCGACGAGTTGGCTGACCCCCATGTACTCGCCGAGCAGCAGCCAACCGTACAGCACGGCAAACACGGGCGATAGAAAGGTCAGCGCCGCCACCCGGGTTGCCGAGTTGCGCTGGATCAGCCAGGCATAGGCAACAAAGCCAAAGGCGGCCGACACAATGCCCAGGTACAGGATGGACAGGACCGCCCGCCCGGAAAAAACAAACGCGGCATCCGCCTCCCATATCCAGGAAGACAGCCCCAACAGCGGCCACGACATCCAGGACTGCCAACAGATCAGGGCCACCGGGTTGATCCGACCGGCCACCCGCTTGGTCATCACCCCGGACACAGCGGTGGCGACCGCGCCGCTCAGCACGATGGCGTCGCCTATGATGGTCGGCGTGATGCCGCCGCCAAGCTTGGCCAGAAACAGCACGATCACACCGCCAAAGGCCAGCCCCAGGCCGAACAGCTTGCGCAGGGTGAGTCGGTCGCCGGGCAGGAAATACGGCGCCAGCAGGGCCAGGAAAATCGGCTGGGCGTAGAAGAAGACCGCAGCCCGGCCCGAAGTCGTCCGCGACGTGCCAACGTAGGCAGCCACATTGGTGTAAAAAAACAAGACCCCCAGAATCAGCAGCAGCATGGCCTCGGCTCGCCCGAAGCGCAGCGGAACCCGCCGGTAGTAGGCCCAGCCGGTCAGCACCAGGCTGGTCAGCAGAAAGCGGAGCGCCCCGGCTCCCAGCGGGGGCATGTCCATCGTTCCGACCTTGATGGCGACAAAGGCGCCACCCCAAATAGCGCACAGCACGATTGTCAGGCTGACGGCCAACAGATCGAGGGGGGAGTCAGTCAGGGCATGGGGATCGGATGCCCGGCTGTTGTGTGGCATCGGCTTGTTATAGCCAGTGACCGGCCAGCGTCAAGCGGGAAAGGGGAGATTCCCGGACCTCGCGGACCCTGGTGTCACGACTCGTCCGGGGATATACCCTGGAGGTATATCCCAAAGAGGTAGACGATGCTGACCAAGATTCAGAAATGGGGTAACAGCCAGGGGCTTCGCTTCACCAAGGCGCTTTTGGAAGAAGCCCAGATCGACGTAGGCGACGAGGTGCAGGTGTCCGTCCACGAGGGGCGGATTGTCGTTGAACCCGTAACCAAGGTGTGGGGCAGATACGATTTGGAGGCATTGGTATCCAAAATGCCGAAAGGGTACCGGGCTGAAGAACTGGACTGGGGACCCCCTGTCGGCAGGGAAGTATAGTACTGGTTGCCGGGTGGCGTTTGAACACCTCTATCCGTACTCATATCGGTCAGCTCAAGGAAGACTCATGACCGGCCTGGAAATCATGACCATGGTCTTGGGGGTAGCTCTCATTGCTGTCCTCGGCGTGTTTGTCTGGAAAATAACTGCCCCCTGAGATACCCCGAGTGCAATTCACGCCGTCCGTCGGTGGTGTATCACGTTGAAATTCTCTTTTCGCGGAGGACGCTCCTGGTGTAGCAACCCCCCTGTGCTTCGCGCTTCCCCCTTTGAAAAAGGGGGACTGAGGGGGATTTTACGGCGTCTGGCGCGTCCTCGGTGCGGGCCGCTGGGGATGAGACAGGCAAGCATTTTCAAACTGAGACACTACCCGTCCATCATTCCCGCGCAAGCGGGAATCTCGCCATCCCTGCTTCGACTCCGCTCCGCTACGCCCTTCGGCATGGCTCAGGACAGGCTCAGCACGAACGGGAAGCCGCTGGGCCTGAGCGTAAGGCGCAGTGCGCCTGAAGTCGAAGGGCTACACCTTATCGTGGAGAGCCCCAGAAGCTCTCGTAGGACTGACCGTCTGGACCAATCGAGCTTGCCTACCTTTTCCTGACCTCGGCCGAGCGCCGCCACGAGGCGCGTTCGGCCGCAGCCAGGCGTCTCTCATCGCGCGGATCGTCCGTCACCGCAGTAAGGTAGAACTCACACATCTCGTCAGTCGACTGCCACCCCCAGCGAATCCGCTCGGGCGGCGAGTGGGGGTTGTCGCTGTTGGCGGCCGAATTGTCATACGTGAACCAGGCGTCGATCCGGCTGCCGGCCGGGATGTGGAGCGGTTGGCGAAAGGTATAGATATTCTGCCACCGAAAATCCCAGTCGGGCACGTGGAGCAGGGGCAGGGTCTGGCCGTCCGGCAGCGTGGCCACGGCCCGGACGGCTTTGCCGACGTAGTGCATATGCGGCTGGATACCGAACAGTGTCATGCCGACCGGAACCTGCATCTGCAGGTGGCGCTGGTAGTCGGCCTGGCCCGCGCGGATATCCACATCAAGCGTTCGCATGGCCAGGGTTCGCACGCTTCTCTCAATCGGCCGCTTGGCAAAATACAGTCCAACGGCGCTGCGGTCAGTCGTGGCTTTGCCGCTCAGATGATAGTGAATTTCTATCAGCAGGTCGCCGCCACGACCGAGCGGCACCCCAACGCCCGGAGGCAGGTGGCGGGCCAGGCTGCCCGGCGCCCAGCCGCCAATGGCCTGGGTGCCGGGCGGCAGACCGGCCGAGTTGTTGAACAGCGAAAAGCCAGATCCCTCGTCCTGAGCAGCCTGGGCACGCGCCCAGCCGCTGTAGTCCATGTAGGTAATATTATGGTGCACGACGGTCGGATCGCCGGGCTTGAAATCAAAGGCCACCAGGTGCCGATCCTGACTCAGGACGTTCGGCACGACAAAGTAGCGGTACACGTCCCGACCGGTTGCCGGAACGGCATACGCTTCGGGCAGCGGCACCACAAGGTCGGGCTCGCCCAGCGGCCAGTCCGAGGCGTGGGCAGACAGCACCGGCAGCGCATCCGCCGCCCGCCCGTGTGGCGCGCCGGCCTCTGCCCAGGCGGCCAGCAGGTCGATCTGGCGCTGGCTCAGGCGTCGTTCGTTCTGGAAATGGCCGAAGCCCGGCGCCGCATACCAGGGCGGCATGCGGCGGTCGGCGGTGACCAGGGCGATCATTCGGGCGCGCTGTTTTGCCCCCGCATAGCTATCCAGGGCAAACGGACCGATCCGTCCCTGGCTGTGACACTCGACACAGTTAGCGCGCAGGATCGGAGCAATATCGCGGGTGTAGCTGGCCGACTGTATGCGCGTGTCGTTCCACGCCTCAAAAACACAGCCCACCCCAGGAGTGACTTGGCGTGGTGGTGTGCGGCCGGCAGCGACCGCAGTGATAGCGTCTCTCAGATCGTGGGCGGTGATCGTCTGGCGCAGCTTGCCGATTGCAGCAAAACGGTTGTCGATCCGCCCCCGGTAGACGAGCCGGTCTGAGGGGTCGATCACAAACACCTCGGGCACCACCTGGGGACGCAGGGTCAGGGCTAGATCGCCCGAACTGTCAAACAGCAGGGGATAGCGCAGCTGGTACTGGTCGCGGAACTGCCGGGCGTCCTGGGGGGTGACCTGGGGATCGGAAATCACCCCATAAAAATCCAACTGGGCCGTGTCGGCTTGACGGAACAACTCGTTCAAATACGGCGCGTAACGGGTTGAGATGGGGCAGGCGGTGTCGAGAAAGACGAGGACGAGCGGGCGTGCCGTGTCGTCGAGTCCGAGCAGATGGAGCCGCCCGTCAAGGTCGAGGCTGCGGCGTCCGATCAGACCGACCGGACCGTCCGGGCGTGGCGGCAGGGTTTGGGCCTGCGGCAAGGGGTCGGCCTGGGCCATGTCGGGCGTGGCGGCCGGACGACCAAAGACCAGACCGAAAACGGTCAGACACCCCCCGACGGCCAGCAGTACTCGTGTCCTGTTCCGCATCAGCACCTCCCCGAACGTGTGATGCATATTAGGACGATTGCTCCCTTCAGGCCGTCCGTTCGCGCCCTCACCCGGCCCTGCGGGCCACCCTCTCCCTCACGGGGAGAGGGGTTGGGGTGAGGGGTCTCCGGGCAGCCTCTCGGTGGACGCTGTCATGTGCATCACACGTCCCGGCTCGGATCCGTGATACGTGTTCATCATACTCCTGGATTCATCCGGCTCAGCCCCTGGGCTGGCGCTGGGCAAAATCCGCCGCAATCTCTCCCAGCGTACACCAGCTCACCCCGGCGTGGCCGTTGATGTATTCGATCAGCCGCTCGTGCATCAGCAAGACCTGCGGGCGACCGCTCACATCCGGGTGGATGGTCATCGCAAACACGGCATAGTCGTGCTCCCGGTACACCCAGTCGAACTGGTCGCGCCACAGCTGCTCGATATCGTGCGGATTGACAAAGCCGTGGCTGTTGGCCGACTTCTTGATGAACATCATCGGCGGCAGGT
>JAAXHF010000183.1 GCA_012271025.1 Deltaproteobacteria bacterium
GTATAGGGCGCTGCCGCACGCGTGTCTGCTGATTCCGGCCGAGCTGCGGTCCACCTATCTGCGCTGTATCCAGGCCGGGGTGAGTTTCGATCCCGAGCCCCTGCCAGTGTCGGTGACCCTGTTCAGCTCGACGCTGCGTTCCCTGCCCTTGGAGACCTGCCGGACCCTGCTGGAACGCATCGGTCAGCTGGCCCAGTTCGTGCCGACCGGGGTTGCCCGGCTGTTCCGGGTGCTGGGCCAAGCCTACGACGAGGTCGGCGAACAGGGCGTGCTGGGCTGGATCACGGCCGGTGAGGAGCTGGCCCGCCGCCGGCCCGAGGCTGCGGAGGCGTATTTCGCCCTGGAGTCGCGGACCAGCATACTGATGTTGCGCGGGACGGTGCCGGCCGTCATGCTGAGCGATGTGCACGGCGTGCTGCTCAAGTATCTCCACATGCTGGGTGGCACGACCTACAGCCTGGCCGAGACCGAAACGATGAGCTTTCCGCCGCCGCTGGGTGCAGAGGACGAGGAGATGCTGCCCCTGCCGGTGTGGGTTGAGGCCTTCCCGACCTATGAAGAGAACTTCCGCCTGCTGCGGGTCATGGCCGCCCAGCAGGCCGGCCGGGTGGCGTGTGGCACCTATGCGATTGATCTGGCCGACCTGTGGCCGTCCCTGCCGCCCTACGTCCATCTGCTGCTGGCCGACGGGGCCGAGCCGCCGGATAATCTGTTCGACTTTTTCCACCTCTTTCCGCAGCCCAAACAGGTCGAGGCGCTGTTCGTGCATATCGAGAGTAAGCGGGTGGCGGCTCAGCTGACCGCCTCGTACCGGGGCTTGCGAGAGGACCTGGCCTGGGCTGAGGAACAGACCCAGCTCTATCCCGCAGCCCTGTCCATGCTGCTGCCGCGCCTGCCCAAGGCCCTGTGGCCCGACCTGACCAAGGACGGCTCGGCCGACGAGTCGCTGCTGCTGGCCACCGAGCTGTACGCGCACGTGATGGACACCGGAGCCCGGCCCCAGGCGGCAGAGCCGCGTCGCTCAAAAAAGGACCAGCTGACCGAGCTGGTGGAAGACGAGTCGGCCCGGCTCGTGCCCATGGAGGACGAGGGACCGCGCAGCGCTGAAGGCCTGTCGGTCGAAGAACAGGCCCTGCTGCGCAAGATCATCGCCCGGCTCAGGCAACACCAGAAGGAACACCGCCGCCCCCAAGTGCGCCCCGACAATGGCAAGACCTTCACCCTGTTTGGCGAGCCTGATCCAGACGGCGTCGAGGAAGAACTGCTCCAGCCCAAACAGAAGAAGGCCAGGAACCGCCAACGGCTCACCTCGGCCGGGGTGCGCTATGTGTACGATGAGTGGGATTTTCTGATTGACGACTACCGCTCGCACTGGTGCGACCTGCGCGAGGTGCCGCTGGTCGGCGATGAGGGCGCCTTTTTCAGCAGCACCATGAGCGCCTACGGCGATGTGATGAAGGACATCAAGCGCGAGTTTCAGCGCTTGCGGCCCAGGCTGTACCACAAGGTCAAGGGTCTGGAGGATGGAGAGGAGATCGATCTTGAAGCTGCGGTCGGAGCGCGGGTCGATCTGATTACCGGGGTGCCGCCCTCGACCAAAATTTACGCCGCCCGCCAGCCGACCGACCGCGATGTCTCGGCGCTGTTCTTGTTGGACCTGAGCGCCTCGACCGACGCCCGGGTGCCGGTTGCCGCAGCCGAGGGGCAGGGTGAACCTGAAGACGAGCCCGAAGGCGAGCCCGAAGAGATGCGGATCATTGATATCCTCAAGGAATCGGTCGTGCTGCTATCCTCAGCTCTTGAAGAGATTGGCGATACGTACGCGATTTACGGCTTTTCGAGCAGCGGGCGCAAGAATGTTGATGTCTATCCGGTCAAGACCTTTGTCGAATCCTTATCCACGGATGTCAAAGGCCGTATCAGCGCCCTGGCTCCCCAGCGCAGCACGCGTATGGGCGCAGCCGTCCGTCACGCTACCCGCAAGCTGAAAGACCTCTCGACCCGCGGCAAGATTCTCATCCTGCTGAGCGACGGCTATCCCGAAGACGCCGACTACGGCCGTGAGCCGCACACACCGACGTATGGCCTTCGCGATACGATGATGGCCCTGCGCGAAGCGGAGCGCAGCGGCATCCTGTCGTTCTGTATCACGGTCGATAAGGGCGGCCACGATTATCTGCGCGAGATGTGCGCGCCGTCGCGCTATATGGTCATTGAAGACGTGCTGTCGCTGCCGTCTCAGCTGCCCAAAATCTACCAGCGCCACATCCGCGCCCAGGAATTGTAGCGGAAAGACACTATTCTCTGGTTGAAAATTGACCACTGAGTGGATAATTTTCAACCATGATAGACCGTCATATCACCTCCCAGATGCTGGCTGCGCTGGCCGATACGCCTATTGTCGTGCTGACTGGGGCCAGACAAACAGGGAAAACGACCCTGGTCCGTGCTCTTGCCTCGTCCGCCCACCCAGCCCGCTACTTCAGCTTCGACGATGCCGGAGTCTTGGCCGCCGCGCAGGCCGACCCGGCTGGATTTGTGGCTGGTCTTGACGGGCCGGTCGTCCTTGATGAGGTCCAGCGTGTTCCACAGCTCTTCCTGGCCCTGAAAGCCAGCGTGGATCGTGACCGGCGTCCGGGTCGCTTCCTCTTAACCGGCTCGGCCAACGTCTTGCTCCTGCCGCGCCTGGCCGAACTGTTGGCAGGACGGATGGAGGTCTTAAGCCTGTGGCCCTTAGCCCAGAGTGAAATGGCAGGAGTGGGAGCCAGCTTTGTTGATCAGGTTTTTGTCGATCCGCCATTCTCAGTTTCGTCTGAAGCCTGGCCGCAGCTGCTCGACCGTATCCTGCGGGGTGGATATCCGGAAGTCCTGGGTCGAGCCAGCGCGGCACGCCGGCAGGCCTGGTTTCAGTCGTATATCACCACCTTGCTCCAGCGCGATGTGCGCGACTTGGCCAATGTCGAAAGACTGACCGCTTTGCCCCGTCTGCTTTCCCTGCTGGCGACGCGAGCGGCAAGCCTGTTGAATACCTCTGAGCTGTCTCGAACGAGTGGCATTCCACTGAGCACCCTGAAGCGCTACCTGGCCCTGTTTGAAACAACTTTTCTGCTTCAGCTTCTTCCCGCCTGGTCCGGCAATCTCGGCAAGCGTTTGGTCAAAGCCCCCAAGCTCTTCCTGAGCGATACGGGTGTGCTGGCCTCTCTGCTCGGGACGAATCGAGGGCTGCTTGAGAGAGACCGAACGCTGGCCGGCCCGTTGCTGGAGAACTTTGTTGTGATGGAGCTTTTCAAACACGTGAGCTGGAGCCAGGTCCGCCCCCGCCTGTTCCACTTCCGAACCCAAACGGGACAAGAGGTGGACCTTGTCCTGGAAGACGCGGCCGGGCGTGTTGTTGGCATTGAGGTAAAAGCCAGCGCAAGTGTCTCGGCAAAAGACTTCAAGGGACTGTGGACCTTAGCCGAGGCTGCTGGAGAAGGTTTCTTGCGCGGCCTGGTGCTCTACACGGGGACGGAGAGTATTCCCTTCGGCGGAGCGTTTCACGCCTTGCCGGTGCAGGCGCTGTGGCCTTCCGCCGCTCGGGGCTGAGTGGGAGCAGGGCCGGTCTGGCTGTCGCAAGGCTCATGGGTACAAGGGCACGCAGAGTGTATCGAGAAATCGGTGTGTTGGCGTCTCCTGTCATGGGGCGTGCATCGTCTCAGTCGCCTGCGGCCTCGCGCAGCAGCTGCCACACCTGTTCGACGTGGCCTTGGTGTGTGGCTTGATTGCCGATGGCGACCCGGATGGCGTACTGTTCGTTCAGCTTGGTGTGGGACAAGAACGCTTTGCCGCTGGCGTTGACGGCGTCGATGATGGCCGCGTTGTGCGCTTCAGGGTCGGCTTCTCCAGGCCGCTGATGACAAAAACACACCGTTGAAAAGGGGACCGGCGCCAGGCGCTGCCAGCCCGGCGTGGCGTCGATCTGGGCGGCCAGCCACTGGGCGGACCGGATATGGCCCTCAATGATACGGACCAGACCCTGGTGTCCGTAGGCGCGGATGACCATCCACAGCTTGAGGGCCCGAAAGCGGCGACCCAGCGACAAACCGTAGTCCATCAGATTGACGACCTCGGCTTCGTCGGTGCGGAGATACTCGGCCACCAGCGAGAAGGCGCGTTTGAGGTCGTCCGGGCGACGGGTGTACAGCAGGCTACAGTCAATCGGGGTCAGCAGCCATTTGTGGGGATTGGTGACAAACGAATCGGCTCGCTCACAGCCGGCCAGGACCGAGCGGTGGGACGGCACCAGGGCGGCCGCGCCACCGTAGGCCGCGTCAACGTGGAGCCACAGCCCATAGCGCTCACAGATATCGGCAATGGCCGGGACTGGATCGATGCTGGTCGACGAGGTGGTGCCGACGGTGGCGACCACGGCCAGCGGTTTGACGCCGGCCGCCATATCGGCGCGGATCGCCTGTTCGAGTCGGTCCGGCCGCAGACGGAAGGCCGCGTCGGTTTCGATCTGGCGGGTCCACTGCCGACCGATACCGAGGGCGATGGCGGCTTTGTCGATAGAGCTGTGGGTCTGGGTCGAGCCGTACACGGTCAGGGGCGGCAGGTCGCTTCGACCGGCCATGCCCCGGTCACGGATATCAAGACCGGCCGCCTCCCGGGCGGCGGCCAGGGCATACAGGGTTGACGCCGAGGCGGTGTCGGTGATCTCGCCGAACCAGTGGTCGGGCAGTCCCAGCATCTGGGCTACCCAGCTCAGGCTGCGCTGCTCCAGCTCGGTGGCGGCCGGCGAGGTGCGCCACAGCATGGCGTTGACGTTGAGGGCGGCCGAGATCAACTCACCGACAATGCCCGGCCCGGAGCCGCTGATCCCGAAATAGGCAAAAAACGCCGGATGGTTCCAGTGGGTGATGCCGGGCAGGATCAGGCGATCAATATCCTGGAGGATGGTTTCCAGCGACTCGCCATGCTGGGGAGGCGAGTCGGGCAGGCTCGCGGCAATCTGGCCGGGCGAGACTTGGGCCAGGACGGGACGCTCCTGGACCGTTTCGAGATAGGCGGCAACCCAGTCCGCCGCCTGGTGGAGCGCACGGCGGAGTTCGGCCGGACTCGGGCCTGCAATCGTATCCATGCTCGGACGTATAGCACACCACAGGTGGACGGGATAACGGCGCTCTCAGCCTTGCCCCAACGCACAGGGGGCAGGAACCGTCCGGTTCCTGCCCCCTGAATCGCGCCTGAGCGGCCAGCCTAGGCGCCGACCTGGACCGCGATACGCCGGGGCTTGGCGCTCTCGGCCTTGGGCAGTTCGAGTTCCAAGACGCCGTCGGTCAGCCGGGCGTGGATTTTACCGGCGTCGATCACGTTCGACAGGCTGAAGCGCCGCTGATAGTTGCCGACCCGGTACTCGGTGTAGACCGGGCTCAGGTCCTGGTAGTCGCCCAGGGCAAACTGGCCCTCGATTGACAGCACGTTTTTGTCCACGTTGATTTCGACCGAGTCCTCGCGCACGCCGGGCATGTCGGCGCGCAGCCACAGCGCCTGGGCGGTCTCGAAAATATCGACGGGGGGCACGTAGGTCCGGCCCGGGCGGGTGTGTTCTTCGGTTTGGACTTCCTGTTTCTGCTGGGTGGTCAGTTCGTGGTCGGCCATCGGGCTATCCTCCTCCTCGTGCGTGGTTTGCATACGGGCGCGGCTCAGGCTGCCCGGACGGCAATCTGACGCGGTTTGGCTTCGGCCCGTTTGGGAATGCGGATGGTCAGCATGCCCTGTTTGTACGCAGCCTCGGCCTGCTCGAGGGCCAGGTCGGTCGGAAACTGAAACGAGCGGGAGAACTGGCCCATGCCGCGTTCGCGCCGATGGTAGCTGGCGTCGGGATCGGACGAGGGTTCCCGCTTGCCGTTCAGGGTCAGGGTCCGGCCCTGGCTCTCGATGGTGATGTCTTCGGGCGCCACGCCGGGCACCTCGAAGCGGACGACATAGTTGCCCTCGGCGTCTTGCAGGACGTTGACGGGCGGGAAGACGCCCCGTCCCGACAGGTCCATGTCAAAGCCACGGGGGTTTTCAAACACGCGGTCAAACTCGCGCTGTAAGCGCATGAGAGCGTTCAGCGGGTCGCGTTCGGGTGAGAATCGGAAGAAGGCCATGGGAAACTCCTTTCTTACTGTGAGTGATGCCTGTGTCTCTGCGTGCGGGGCTGGTCCCCGCTGTTGCTGCACCAAAGGTAAGGGCGGCCGGAGCGAGGTCAAGGCGGGCAAAAAATTTTTTTGTCGGTTCGACAAACCGGGCTGACCGACCTTGCGATTTTGTCACCGGGCTTTTAGAAAAAAGGGGTATGACAGAGGAGACCGCTATGCCGCAGCCCCTGGTTCGTTACTCCACCCAGCACGGGATTGCCCTGATCGAATTTGATAATCCGCCGGCCAACACCTACTCGCACGAAATGATGACCGAGCTGGACCAGGCCATTCTACGGGCTCGGTTTGACGACGAGATTTACGTCCTGCTGCTGCGCGGGGTGGGGGACAAGTTCTTTTCGGCCGGGGCCGACATCGAGATGCTCAACCGGGTGTCGCCCCAGTTCAAGTACAACTTCTGCCTGCACGCCAACGAGACGCTGAACCGCCTGGAACGGACGCCCAAGCTGGTCATTGCCGCGCTCAACGGCCACGCCGTGGGCGGTGGGCTGGAGATTGCCATGGCCTGCGACCTGCGTCTGGCCCGGCGTGACGCGGGGCAGCTCGGCCTGCCCGAAATTGCGCTGGGTGTCCTGCCCGGCACCGGCGGCTCGCAGCGTCTGACCCGCCATATCGGCAAGGCCCGGGCCTTGGAACTCATGGCCACCGGGCGGCGAATCTCGTTTGAAGAGGCCCAGGATTTGGGGCTGGTGCATGATATCTTTGATGCTCAGGGCTACTTTGATCAGGTGCTGGCCTATGCGCGGCAGTTCACCCCGCCCAATAAGGCCAGCAAAGCGGTCGGACGGATCAAGCTGGCCGTGCAGGCCGGGGGCGAGATGCCCCTGTTTGAGGCGCTGAGTCTGGAGCAGGAGCTGCAGGCCGGCCTGTTTTCGAGCGCGGACGGCCAAGAGGGTCTGCGGTCGTATGTGACCAAGAGCATGCCGCAGTTCAAGGGCGCGTGAGCGGGCGCGGAGCGGCTCGCGGGGAGTAGACGATGGCAACACGGATGCAGACGTTCGACGACTGGATGGACCTGTTCAAAGGCTGGCAAAAAGACATTGGGCTGGATGTCGGCGAGCTGGGCGACTATCAGTGGGAGATCAAGTTCGGCGAGCTGGAACAGTCCGAGATCGAGTTCGGAGCCTACGCCGGACACACAAAATGGGAAACCCTCATGGAGGTGCCCGACCAGCGGATTCGGGATGCGCTGCTCAACCTGATCCGGGTCCAGGGCGATACCGAGTTTGCCTCAACCGAGCAGCAGCGCGAGCTGTTCGACACCGCGCCGTCGGACTTTGACCGCCACAGCCTGGCCCGTATCATCTGCGAAGAGACGCGCCACGGCTGGCAGATGGCCTATCTGCTGGTGACGTACTTCGGTACCAGCGGCAAGGTCGAGGCGCAGAAGCTGCTGGAGCGGCGGGCGTTCAAGAAGACGCGCTTGCTGGGGGCGTTTAACGAAGACATCCGCAACTGGCTGGACATGTACGCCTTTACCGAATTCATTGACCGGGACGGCAAGTATCAGCTCAAGATGGAGAGTTTTTCGGCCTTCGCGCCGTTTGCGCGCAGCATGGGGCCGATGCTCAAGGAAGAGCAGTTTCATCTCGGCACCGGCCACAACGGCCTCAAGCGTATCCTGCGCGCCCGGAAAATTCCGGTTGCCCTCATCCAGAAGTACTTCAACAAGTGGATTCCTGCGGCCTACGACTTGTTTGGCACCGATCACTCCTCGTCCGCCCAGTGGGCCTACGCCTGGGGGGTCAAGGGCCGTTTTGACGAAAACACCGCAGCCGAGCCGGCCGACCCGGAGCGGCTGAACGAGCACGCCCGCCAGCTGTTCTACCAGGAGTGCCTGGGTCTGATTGACAACCTCAACCTGCTGGTGGCCGAGGACCAGCCCAGGCTGTATATGCCGGCGGTCAGCTTTGGGCGGCGGATTGGCGCGTATGCCGACCAGCCGTACAGCGTTCAGGGCGAGTTGCTGAGTCCTGAGGCGTATGCCCGGCACTGTGAAGAGGTCTTGCCGACGGCTGCGGACGGCGATCTCGTCCAAGACCTGACGCGAGATGGCGACTGGATCGAGCCCAAAAAAGCCGGGCTGGAGGCCTGAGGACCATGGCCGTCCCGGATATTCCCGAACACCTGAACGCGGCCACAGTATTTATCGACACCCATCTCGCCGAGGGGCGCGGGCAGCGGACTGCCCTGCGCTGGCGCGACCGGACGATCAGCTACGCCGAGCTGGCGGCCAAGGTCAACCAGACCGGCAACGCGTTGCGGCGTCTGGGCGTGCGAGCCGAAGAGCGGGTGCTGCTGGTCGCCCTGGATTCGCCGGCCTTTGTCTACAGCTTCTGGGGCGCGCTCAAAATCGGGGCGGTGCCGGTGCCGGTCAACACGGCGCTGCGCGCCGAGGACTACGCCTATCTGCTTGACGACAGCCGGGCGAGTACGCTGATTGTCTCGGCCGAGCTGTGGCCGACCCTGGCCCCGATGATCCGGGCACGCCCGGTTTCCAGCATTATTATCGGCGCGGCCCAGCCGGGTGGCGTGGCCCAGCCGGGTAGCATGGCCTTCGATGAGTGGATCGCCTCCGAAGCCTCGGAGCTGGAGCCGCACCCGAGCCATCGCGATGACGCCGCCCTGTGGCTGTACAGCTCGGGCTCAACCGGCCTGCCCAAGGGCGTCGTCCATCAGCACCGGAATCTGGTCTACTGCGCGGATACCTATGCCCGTGAGGTCTTGGCCATCGGTCCGGACGATGTCAGCCTGGCCGCACCGCGCCTGTTTTTCGCCTATGGGCTGGGCGGCGGCATGAATTTCGCCCTGCGGGTCGGCGCGACGGCCGCGCTGGTGTCCGAGCGACCGACTCCGGACGGTATGTTTCGCGCCATCAGTGAGTACAGACCAAGCCTTTTTTTCGGCGTGCCGACCCTGTATGCCGCCATGCTGCAAATCCCGGACGTTGCAAGTCGCTACGACCTGTCCAGCCTGCGGTTGTGCGTCTCGGCCGGTGAGCCGCTGCCCGGCGAGCTGTTCACGCGCTGGAAGGCGCGCTTTGGCCTGGAAATTCTTGATGGCATCGGAACGACCGAAGCCCTGCACATTTTTCTGTCGAACCGCGCCGGCCACGTCCGCCCGGGCAGTTCGGGCCTGCCGGTCGAGGGCTATGAGCTGCGGGTGGCCGATGAGGCCGGACAGCCGCTTGCCCAGGGACAGATGGGCGATCTGCTGGTGGCCGGCGGCAGCCTGACCTCCGGCTACTGGCGCAAGCGGGAGACCACCCAGCGGGCGCTGTACGGCAGGTGGCTGCGAACCGGGGACACCTACTACCAGGACGACGACGGCTATTACTGGTACTGCGGCCGGGCCGACGACATGCTGAAGGTCTCGGGCCAGTGGGTGTCGCCGGCCGAGGTCGAAGGGCTGTTGTTCGAGCATGAGGCCGTGTTGGAGGCGGCGGTGGTTGGCTGGCAGGATGCCGAACGCCTGATCAAGCCCAAAGCCTTTGTGGTGCTCAAAGACGGACACCGGCCGTCGCCCGAGCTAGCCGCCGAACTCCAGGCTTTTGTCAAAGCCCGGACCCTGCCGCATAAATATCCGCGCTGGGTCGAGTTTGTGGCCGAGCTGCCAAAGACCACGACCGGGAAAATCCAGCGCTATAAACTGCGGGCCCAGAATGATGACTGAAGAACAGCGTAGCCGAATGGGCCTGAGACGACCGGGGCCGGTTGCCGGACGGGTGCTTGGCCTGACCGGGGTATGGCTGGTTGGCCTGGCGCTGACGGGGGCGACGGTGCTCGGCCAGGGACGCGGGCTGACCCCCCAGGAGCGTCAGCAGACCCTGGCCCAGGCCGCGCTGATCGTGGCCGACAGAATGTACCGGGGCGGCCAGGTCGAGCGCGCCATGGAGCATTGGCGCGAAGCCCTGAGCTATGATCCGAATCTGGTCCAGGCTCACTATCTGCTCGGTCTGAGCCTGCGCGATCAGGGCAAGCCGGAAGAGGCGCTCACGCATTTGCGGACGACGACTCAACTCGACCCGGACAACGCCACCGCCTTTGCCGACCTGGGCGATACCCTGCACGAACAGGGCGATACGGACGGCGCCTTACGGGCCTATGGCACGGCTCTGCGGCTGGCGCCCGAGTCCGCCGCACTGCACAGCAATTATGGCTACCTGCTGGTGCAAAAAGGCGATATCGACGGGGCGGTCGCGGCCTGGCGGACCGCAGTCCGCCTGGAGCCGGACTATCCCCCTCCCTACGCCAATCTGGGTGAAGCGCTGGCCGACCAGGGGCAGCGCCAGGACGCCATCGCGGCCTATCAGACCTTTTTGGAACTTGCCCCCTACGCGCCGCATGCCGAGGAGGTCGGCCAGCGCCTGGAAGCCCTGCTCCAGGATACCGACCAGACGCCCGCCGCCGGGGTGCATGATACCGCACCCAATAGTGACACATCTGATGCCGAGGGGGCGCCCGCGTCGCCTCTACCGGGTGCATCACCCTGATCTGCGACCTCAGGCCTGAAGGTTCTTTGGAGCTTTGGGCAGTGCCGGGTCCAGATAATCCCACGGCTGGGCGCTGTCCGTCCAAATATCGCCTATCGGCCTGACCCAGCTGGGGTCATCCAGGCTGCTGGCCTTGATGCCGCAAAAGTCCGGATTGGCCGAGCCGCCGGCGAACAGCTGGCAGCCACAGATGGCGCAGAATTCGCGCCACACGGTGTTTCCGCTATCGGCGGGCGTGGTATGCCGCTTGGGCGTGCCGCGCTGAAACGTCACTGCGGCGCGTTGAACGGCCAGCACGATGGCAAAGCCGCCGCCGCTGTTGCGCTGACAGTCGCGACAGTGACACTGGACAGTCGCTACGGGTTCCATTGCACACGTGTAGCGGATGGCGCCACACAAACAACCGCCGGAGAAGGGTGCAGGCATAAAACGATCTCCTGATCAGCGGGCGTGGAGGGTGACCTGGACGCCGCTGCTGGGCCGCAGGGTAAAAATGGGGTCCGGCTCGATGTGCTGACCGGGGACGAGCTGGAGGCGATAGCGCTGGACGACCATGGCGATAATCAGCTGGGCTTCCATGAGCGCAAACTCGTTACCGATACACTGGCGCGGCCCGCCTCCGAACGGAAAATATGCGTAGCGGGGACGCTCAGCGACCCGCTCGGGCGTGAAGCGTTCGGGCTCAAAACCTTCGGGGTTGTCCCAAAAAGCGGGATGCCGGTGGGTGACATACGGGCTCAGGACCATCAGCGCGCCGGCCGGAATCGGATAGCCGTCAATCGTGTCGTCGCCAGCGATGCCGCGCGACATGCCCCAGGCCGGGGGATACAGGCGCAGGGTCTCTTGAATGACCATCCTGGTGTAGGACAGACGCGGGATATCCTCCACAGTCGGGGTGCGACCGCCGAGGACGGCATCAACCTCGGCGTGAACCTGGCGCTCGACGTAGGGATGCTTGGACAACAGATACCACACCCAGGCCAGGGTCACGGCGGTGGTTTCATGGCCGGCGCCTAGAAAGGTGCCAACCTCGTCCCGAATTTGCCGGTCGTTCAGCCCCTGGCCGGTCTCTTCGTCGCGGGCGGCAATCAGCATCGACAACAGGTCGCCCGAGTCAGTATCGGCTTTGCGGTGCTCAGCAATCAGACGGTAGGAGACGCTGTCGATCGTGGCAATCGCCGTATGGAATCGGCGGTTGCGAGGAGTAGGCACGGATTCGGGCCAGGACAGGGGGTGCCGGAAGCGATGGTTGAAGTGCTCGAAGATGCTTGTCACCGCCCGGCCCATCTCATCGCTGTCGGCGCCGATATCGGCGCTGAACAGGGCTCTGCCGACAATGCTCAGGGTGACGCGCTGCATCTCCTGGCTGACATCAAGAGCCTGGCCGCGTTCGGCAAGCGGCGCCCAGCGCGCCAGCATGGCCTGGGTCGCATCGGTCATGCTGGTGGCAAAACCGGCCAGCCGCTGGCGGTGAAAAGCCGGCTGGGACAGGCGTCGGCTGCGTCGCCACACCTCGCCGTCGCTGGTCAGCAGCCCCTCGCCGGTCAGCGGTTTCAGCATATCGTTAAAGCGATTCTTTTTGGGATAATTGCGCACCTTGTCCTGGAGGACGTGCTTGACGTAGTCGGGATGGACAACGAAATAGCTCGAATACGAGCCTCGACCGAAGTGCACGATGTCGCCGTACTGACGGGCGGTGTCCATATAAAAGCTCAGCAGGTCGCGGGGTGAGCCAAAGGCCAGGAAAGACACCAGGTCGCGGAATCTCGGGGACGGTCCGGGGATGGTTTTTGGCGGGCGGATCCGCCTGGTCTGAGCCGGGGCCTCAATCGTCTGAGCGTCTGATGGCATGCGGAGCCTCCTACACAGTCGGTGCGGCCAGCGTATCAAAAAATAGGCTTCTGATCAGCGGGTGTGGAGGGTGACCTGGACGCCGCTGCTGGGCCGCAGGGTCGCAATCGGGTCCGGCTCGATGTGCTGGCCGGGTACGAGCTGGAGGCGGTATCTTTGGACAACCATGGCGATAATCAGCTGGGCTTCCATGAGCGCGAACTCGTTGCCGATACACTGGCGCGGCCCGCCTCCGAACGGAAAATACGCGTAGCGGGGACGCTCAGCGACCCGCTCGGGCGCGAAACGTTCGGGCTCAAAACCTTCGGGATTGTCCCAAAACGCGGGGTGGCGGTGGGTGACATACGGGCTCAGGACCATCAGCGCGCCGGCCGGGATGGGGTAGCCGTCAATGTCGTCGTTATCAGCGATACCCCGCGACAGCGCCCAGGCCGGGGGATACAGCCGCAGGGTCTCCTGGATGACCATCCTGGTGTAGCGCAGCCGCGAGATGTCCTCGACGGTCGGGGTACGGCTGCCGAGGACTTCATCAAGCTCGGCGTGAACCTGACGTTCGATGTGGGGATGCTCGGACAACAGATACCACACCCAGGCCAGGGTTACGGCGGTGGTTTCATGGCCTGCCGCAAGAAAGGTGCCGACCTCGTCCCGAAGTTGCCGGTCGCTCAGCCCCTGGCCGGTCTCTTCGTCGCGGACGGCGATCAGCATCGACAGCAGGTCTCCCGAGTCGGCGTCGGCCCGACGGTGCTCGGCAATCAGGCGATACGACAGCCGGTCGATTGTGGCAATCGCCGTGTGGAAGCGACGGTTGCGAGGAGTAGGCACGGACTCGGGCCAGGACAGGAGATGCCTGAAGCGATGGTTGAAGTGCTCAAAAATGATCGTCAGCGCCCGACCCATCTCATCGCTGTCGGCGCCGATATCGGCGCTGAACAGGGCTCTGCCGACAATGCTCAGAGTGACACGCCGCATCTCCTGGCTGACATCAAAGGCTTGGCCGCGTTCGGCAAGCGGCGCCCAACGCGCCAGCATGGCCTGGGTCGCTTCGGTCATGCCTGTGACAAAGCCGGCCAGCCGTTCACGGTGAAAAGCCGGCTGGGACAGGCGGCGGCGGTACCGCCACGCCTCGTCGTCGCTGGTCAGCAGACCCTCGCCGGCCAGCGGTTTGAGCATATCGTTAAAGCGATTCTTTTTGGGATAATTACCCAGATTGTCCTGAAGGACATGCTTGACATAGTCGGGATGGGCAACGAAACAGATCGAATACAAGCCCCGGCCGAAGTGTACGATGTCGCCGTACCGGCGCGCGGCGTCCATATAAAAGCTCAGCAGATCGCGGGGCGAGCCAAAGGCCAGAAAAGACAGCAGAGTGCGGAATCGAACGGGTGGGCCGGGAATGGTTTTTGAAGGGCGGCTCAGCCTGGGCTGGGCTGAGCCGGTGTCAGTCTGAGCGTCTGAGTGCATACGCAGCCTCCCGAAAGTGGTGCAGCACCTCGTGTCACAAACAGGTGGATAAGCAAAGCGCAGGCCTGATGTATTGAAGACTACTCCTGCGTGTCCGCTTTGACCGCCACCACAATCAATAATTTTTCTTCGTCGGTATAGTGGCGAAGCGTCAGCCCGAACGAGCCCAAAAATGTCCGGGCTTGTGGGTGACTGGGCAGCGGCGTAATCGGATACGGGTCGGTCTTGACCAGCCGCTCGACATACGCCCGCCCTTCCGGGTGGCTGATGACGACCCGGCCGCCCGGCCGCAGCATCCGCACGATATTGCCCAGCGCCTTGGATTTATCGGCAATGTTGCCGTACATGCCGTTCATGAAGACCACATCGACACACGCCGCCGGCAGCGACAGGTCGGCGATATCGCACTGGTGGCGCTCCACCTCGGGATAGCGCTCGGCCACCTGCTCCAGCATGTTGGCGGACAGGTCGCAGGCGACGATCCGGCCGGGCCGATAGGTCCGAATCTGGGGGATCAGCGCTCCGGTTCCGGTCCCGACATCCAGGACGGTCTCGCCCGCCCGGATCGTGGCGGCGGCAATAATGCGTCCCATCCGGTCAATCACGTCCTGGGGCAGGGGAACCAGAAAGTAGGTGTAGGACTTGTCAAAGGCTTGGCGTTGGCGGTCGTTGAAAACGGCCCGCTGTGTATCGTCCATCTCGACTTCTCTCCTCATCTCAAACCGCTGCGTCGCATTATCCCATACAACACCGCGCTGCCAAGGGCGCCGCCCAGCGAGCCGCCCAGCGCCACGGCAAAAGCCCCCTGCAGGCTGCCGCTGGCATCGGCCAGGCCGCCGGCAATGCTCGGCGACAGCATCGCGCCCGAGCCAGCCCCGGTAGACATCAGGGCAAAGGCGGTCGAGGACAGGTGCAGCGGCACAAAGTCGCCGGCCGAGGCCGCGCATATGGTGAATGTGGCGCGGTGGGTGAGGCCGATGAGCACTGCGGCAATCACAAAAGCGCCCGGGATGGGATTGAGCCAGACCAGGACCAGGCCGACTCCCTGGACCACAAAGACGCACAGGAAGGCCAGGCTGCGTCCGATCCAGTCCGACACCCGCCCCCAGACAATCCCGCTGCCGATGCTGAGTATGCCGATCAGGATGAGCAGCCGTCCGACGACTGCCAGGTCAATCCCGTTTTCCTCGGACAGGTAGGTCCCCAGAAAGGTATTAAAGACGCCCTGCGACCAGCCCGAACAGAAGACCATGAAGCTCATCAGCCATACCAGGGGATTGCGGTAGACCTCGACCGGCCAGCTCAGACCCCGTGATGGCTCGGCAGCGGCCAGCCCGGCCGGACGCTCCCGGACATACACCAGGGCGGCCGCGCCAATCACGACCGTGGCCAGGCCAAACAAGGCCAAGGCGTAGCGCCAGCCCAGCGTCAGGTAGGCCGAGGTCAGGGCCGGTACCGCCAGGCCGGCCACCACAAAGGCGCTGCTGCCGCCGGCCGAGGCCAGTCCGGCGGCCAGCCCGCGGCTGCGAGAGTCAAACCAGGGCCCGAGCAGGCCCATGGTCGGAATGATGGCGATGCCGGTTGCCGCGCCCATCAGGCAGGTCGCCGTCAGCGCTATCCAGAAATGGTTCGCCCCGCCCAGCAGCAGCATGGAGGCTCCGGCGGCCAGCGTGCTGAGGCCGATCAGCCGCCGGCTGCCGTAGCGCGTGCTGAGCAGGCCGGCCAGAAACGAGCACGGGACGCGCAGCATCCAGGCCCCGGTGACCAGGATGCCGGCCTGGGTATAAGATAGAGACAGGCTGGCCTGCATGGCTGGCAGGGTCAGGTTTGGCGCGTATTGGAGAAAACTCGTGGTCAGGTTCACCAGCACCCCGATCAGCAGGATGACCCCGGCATAGCTCGTGTACCAGGGGCGTGGCGGTTGGCCGGCTTGGGTCGAGGGTGCTGAATCCATACGTCGGGCCAACCTAACCTATGTCAGGGGCTGCCACCATCCCACACCGAAAGGACGAATAGTGCCGTGTTGGAAGGCTCTCCTCGGTGGTTTCAGCGTGTGTTCTGCGGCCTGCTGGTGTGGGCTATCGGCCTTGTGGCGGGCTCGTGCGAGCAGCTCGGCCGAGAGGGAGCGGGGACGAGCGTCAGGCAGGCCGATGCGCTGCACGGCCCGGTTCGCTCGGTAACGGTCACGCAGGCCGATCTGGTGAAAAAGGACGGCCAGTGGGAAATCGCTCGGCAGCGCACGCTGCACACCGCCAGCTATGACCGGCAGGGCCGTAAAACCGAACAGCTGGTGTACGCCGAGGACGGCGTTCGGCAGCGACGCCTGCGGTTTCGCTACGATGAGAGCGGCCGGCGGACCGAGACCCTGCACTTCGACAGCCACGAGCGGCTTAGCGCTCGGCAGGTCTCCAGC
>JAAXHF010000143.1 GCA_012271025.1 Deltaproteobacteria bacterium
CTGGCTCGCTGGTGGGACGCCATGCTGCGCCTTGAACACACCACAGGCTTTGCCATCCCCGCGCATGTGGAAGGGGCCAACCTGCGCAATCTCCACTGGCTCACCGACAATGCCGACGGGCTCCTCTGGGTGCCGCCCGGCCTAGATTGGCACCCCATCAAATTCGAACTCCACAGCCTGCGCGAGGGCATCCTGACCTTTGCCGCCCTGGCCCAGTACCGCAACAACGCCTGGGCCCACCAAGCCGGTCGCAAGTACCTCGAATCGATCCGTCGCGGCCTCAAGCCGGACTTCACCTGGGACTTCGACCAGTTCGACTACGCCCGCTACTTCACCGGCGGCGAAAACGAGGACCCAGGACACAAGCCCTCCAACGAGGGCCGCTTTGCCCTGACCGTCCAGCACGGCCGCTGCATCGAGGCTCTAGTGTGGTACTACGAGGCCACAGGCGACGCCCTGGCCATGGAACTGGCCGAGGACCTAGCCCGCTTTCATCTCGCGTACGCCATTGCCCCCGACGGCACCATCCCCGACGAACTGGCGCACCGAGCTATCGGCGACCGCCAATCCCACCTGTACACCCTGTGCGGCCTGCTGCTCTTTGGTTGCAAGACCCACCAGTCCGAATACGTCGATGCAGTGGTGCGCACGTATCAGGCCGGCGTCCCCGCGCTGGTCAATGAATGCGGCTGGGTCGCCCACGATATGGGCCAGGCGCGCTTCCCCGACCAATCGGGCAATCTCATGGCCAACACCGAATCCACGGGCGCGGCCGCCCGGCTCGCCCTGTGGATGGCGCGTTATACCGCGCATACTGAGTGCTACGACGACGTCGAGCGGCTGGTGCGCGCCCGGCTTTTCCCGGGCCAGATCACCCAAGCTGATATCCACGCCAACCCAGACCTAGAAATTCCCTCTAGGGCGCTCGGCGGCTGGGGAGGCAACGACTACCCCCACGCTGGCAAGGGGTATAATCCCAGCGGCACGGCCGAAATCGTCCACACCATGAGCGCGATCTACCAGCACATCAGCGCCCTTGAGGAGGCTGGTCTCGTCGTGTACATGCACTTCGACTACGCCGCCGACGCGGTTGAGATCAAAGCGGACAGAAGCGCCGAGGCCACCCTCGCGGTGCGGCCCCGCATCCACGACAATGTCCTGATCCGCGTGCCCGGGTGGGCACCCCCGGAATCGGTCCGCATCGAGGTCGACGACCGCCCAGTGGCCCTGCGCATGGTGGGGTCATTCGCCTATCTCGGACGCCAGCAACTAGGCGTCAACAGCCAGATCGTCCTGCGCCATGCCCTGCCAACCCGCCGCACGCAAGAGACCATGGCAGCCGGAGACACCTACCACTTTGCCTGGCGCGGCGACCAGATCACCGGCGTGCACCCGAACGAGTGGCCCCTGCCGTTCTATCCGACGCTCGAATCTTCCTAGCGGCAGTTAGACGGACTCTCAGGCCCGCTGCCAGCGGCTGGGATTCACTCCCGGTGCCTCACTCGCCATATTATCGGGCTTGTTGGGCACGTCAAAGTCCCAGTGCCGCGTATTGGGATCGGCGAAAAAAGGACGCACCGACTCGGGCAGCCCGGCCAAGTCCTCTTCATTCCAGTTCTCGACCTCGGCAATGGGGC
>JAAXHF010000221.1:0-1125 GCA_012271025.1 Deltaproteobacteria bacterium
CGCCGTTCTTGTCCATGGTCACCCCGTTGGGGATGGACCCTTCGGGTAGCTGGACCAACTCGCTGACCTGCCCGTCGGGGCTGACCTTGTACATGATGCCGTTACGGCCGCCGCCGTACACAAAGCCGTCCTTGTCGATCACCACATCCTCGACCTGCAGCGCGCCCCTGCCGAAGATTTCAATCTCGCTGAGTGGAATGCTCGCCATCGTATCTCCTCCCGTGTCAGTCCTGGTCCATGAACTGGATGACCTCCAGCGTGGTGCCGGCCGCGTCTTTGATAAAGGCAAACTTGGCAAAGCCCATGTCGGTCGGCTCGACGATGAACTCCACGCCCCTGTCCCGCAGCCCGGCGACGGCCGCCTCAAAGTCGTCTACGGCCAGGCCGATATGGTCGCCCACCCCGGCGTGGATCTGCTGCGAGATCGTCAGCGGCAGGCCGTCCATCTCCAGGCGGACAATCGGGATACCGCGAAACTCCAGCTCCTGGATTTTTTTGGCGCCCAGGGTGCCCTCGTAGAAGGCGACGGTTTTCGGCACGTCGTCAACAATCAGATGGCGATGGTTAAAACTGTATGTGACCTGTTGTGCGGCCATCTCTTCCTCCTCTTCTCTGCGCTGCTCGCGCACAGAAAATCCCCCTCAATCCCCCTTTGGCAAAGGGGGAAGCCTGTCCTGAGCCCTGTCGAAGGGCGCGTCAGCGCAGGGGGATTGGTGTGGCGGGCTGGTTCTCCTCCGGGGAACAATGCGCCCTGAGGCAGCATCCTCACTTCTAGTTCGGCGTCCAGGCGATGGCCCGAATCTCGCCAAACTCACGCTCGACCTTTTCCCACGAGGCGCCCCCGTCGGTGCTGGTGTACACATAGCCGTGCAGGCTGTTGGCCACGACGATGTCGGGGTCGGCCGGATGGGTGCCAAACCAGTAGATGGTCGAGTTCGGGGTCACCGGCAGGTTGGCCGCCTGCCAGCTTCTCCCGCCATCGGTCGAGCGTTGGATAGCGCCGGTCTTGCCCGGCACGAAATCCCCGTTGCCGACAAAGATCGTGTCCGGGTCGTCGGCTTTGACGGCCACCCCGCGACAGTAGGAGATCTGATCTTTTTCGTAAAAACGCGGAAAGCCGTGCAG
>JAAXHF010000221.1:1223-7722 GCA_012271025.1 Deltaproteobacteria bacterium
CCGTGGACATCCTGGTTGAGGACGCTGTCACCCAGGTCCGGCAAGCGCTCCCAGCTCTCCCCACCGTCCTGGCTGCGGTACACGCCGTCGATCTCGACCCCAACCCAAATCGTCTTGGAGTCCCGAGGATCAAACATGATGGCGGTAATCTTGGGGGCGCCGGCCAGGCATTTCTCGGCCGTCTCGACCGCCGCCTGCTCCCAGGTCTGGCCGCCGTCTTTGGTGCGGTACACGGCCGGCGGCTTGGTGCCGGCCCAGACTTCGTTTGGATCGTCCGGGCTGACCGTCACCGACCAGATCTGCTTGCCGTACATCGGTGACTCAATATAGTCCCAGCTGGCGCCCCGGTCGTCGCTGCGATAGAGGCCGGCCTCGGAGCCGGCGTACAGCTGGTTCGGGTTGTGGGGCGAAACGGCCAGGGCCCGGATCTGGATTTCGCCGGGCTCGTCGTCAAAGGGCAGCTTCATTTTGCTTCTGCGCCAGTTATCGCCGCCGTTTGAGCTGTACCATACGCCAGCCCCGACCGTTCCCACACAGATGGTAAAGTCTTTTGCCATGAGTCGTCCCTCCTTACTCGTCAGTAGGGTCTGTATAGCATTGTCCGGGCTGGAAATACCAGGCGTGGCCCAGGTGGCCGCTACCTCAGTTCTGTGGCGGTCGAAAACGGGCCAGCAGCCCTGCACCGAGCTGCCGGAGCTGGTCCATGACCGCCGGCGGGGGGCACAGCGGAATCAGGTTGAGGTGGGTCACCCCGGCTTCGACATAGCGTTCGATGGTCTCCAGACACTCGGCAACCGAGCCCAGCGCGCAGTATTTGGCGGCCAGGCGGGCGAAGTCCTGGTTGTACTCGGTTGACAGGTAGCGAATGGCCTCGTGTTTGGCCTGCTCGTAGCTCGACGCCAGGCAGAAATACAGCACGATGCCGCCGCTGAAGCTGGTTTTGGGTGTGTCGCGTTCGTGCCAGTGAGCGGCGGCGATATCGAAGCTGGTCCGAAACCGCTCCGGGGTAACAAAATAGGCAAACCAGCTGTCGCCGTAGCAGCCGGCCCGGGCCAGGGCCGCGTCCGAGCGCCCGCCGACCCAAATGGGCGGGTGCGGGTGCTGGAGCGGCCGTGGCTGCATGACTGCCCCGTCCAGCTGAAAGAAGCGGCCGCTGAAGCTGGCCGGTGTCCTGGTCCACAGGGCGGTGATGGCTTCGAGTGCTTCGTTGGCGCGTCTGCCCCGTTCACGCAACGGAATGCCGCAGGCCGCATACTCGGGCTGAAACTCTCCACCCAGGCCAATCCCGAGCAGGGCTCGCCCGTTCGAGAAATGGTCGAGTGTGGCAATGGCCTTGGCCACCAGGGTCGGGTTGCGCAGCGGCAGCAGCAGCACGCCGGTGCCGAGCTGGAGGCGTGTGGTGCGGGCGGCAAAGGCGCCGAGGGCGGTAAACGGGTCGAGCACCGGACTGTGCCACAACACATGGTCGCGGTAGAGCAGGACATCAAAGCCCAGCCGCTCGATTTCCTCGGCCCAGTCACACAGAACCGGCCCGGACACCAGCCCGGCTCCAAACGATCCCAGGGTCGTCCCAAAGCTGAGGGCAGGCATTATTCCAGAAATTCGGGCGTCTCGCGGGTCAGGATGCGGACGACCGCCTCCAGATGCGAGTGGGCCTGTTGGCGCTCGGTCTCGAACTGCCGACGGGTGCGCAGACAGACCTCGTCGGCAATGCGTTTGAGCGCTCCCCCGGTTGACTGGGCCAGAACCTGAATCATGCACGCCCGCTCCAGGTAGTACAGATCGTCAAACGCGGTCGCCACGTCCGGGCCGGTGACGATCACCCCGTGGTTGGCCAGAAAGACGACTTTGTTGTTGACCAGCTTGGCGCTGATTCGCTGTCCCTCGGCTTCGTCCAGGGCCAGGCCGTTGTACTCGTGCTCGTAGGCCACCCGCTGATAAAAGCGTAGCGACTGCTGACTGACCCAGTCCAGGCGACCGCCGTCGAGCGCGCACAGCGCCGCAGCGTAGGGCATGTGGGTGTGCAGCACACAGGTGGCCGACGGGTGGCTGAGGTGGATGCGGGAGTGGATGAAAAAGGCGGTCGGTTCGGTCTGCCGGTGGCCTTCGACAATCCGGCCGGCCGCGTCAACAACGAGCAGGTCGCTGACCCGCAGCTCGGACCAGTGCAGACCCTGGGGGTTGAGCAGAAAGCGGTCGGTGGTCCCGGGTACGGCCAGACTGAAATGATTGCAGATGCCCTCGCTCAGTCCCAGCCGGTCTGCCCAGCGCAGGGCTGCGGTCAGGTCGATTTTGGCCTGCCGCAGCTGTTCGCTCTGAGTGCTGTGTGTTGTCATGCGCCGGACCCTCATGTGACCAGGAAGACGGGATCGCCGACCCGGACCGTGCCGGGCGTCTCAATGGCGGCAAACACCCCGAGCTTGTTGCGGTGCTGCTGGGCGACCGTACGCAGAATCCGCATATCCCGCCTGAGGTCGGCCTGTTGGTGGGTCGTCATCACACACCGCAGGGCCGGCTGGAGTTGGACAATCCTGACCTGCCGGCCGACTTCCAGGCTGCCCTCAAGCCAGCCGTCCTCAACAAAGCCGTCCTGACCGGGGTCGGTCTCAACCAGGATGTTGGGTCGGAAACGACGCGCGTCGAGTTGGGCGTCGTCGCCGATCAGACTCTCCACATGGGCCAGGCTGCTGCTGGCCAGAATGTGGATGCTGGCCGAGTCAAAGAAGGTGCCGGGCGGCAGGGGAAAAAAGTCGGGCAGGGTCGTGGTGCCCAAGTCGGGAGCCGCCTGCTCAACCGTCAGGTCGCCAAAAACGGTCGTTGGATCGATTTCGGCCTTGTTGCGCTGCTCGCTCTGGGCGCGTTCAAGCACGACCTGACGGCCCAGCGCGTCGGACAGCACGGCCGAGGCGTCGACGGCCTGGGCCTGCACGTGCCGACCGTCCGGCAGACTGATGCTGAGCGGGGCCAGCTCCTCGGTTGTGGGCGGGCTGTCATAGCGGGCCGAGAACTCGAACAGACGGGCCCACTTCTTGGCCGTCATCACCCGACCGTTGGCTTCCCGCAGGGCGTAGGCCCGGTCTCCGACCACCCCCGTGGCGCTGATGTCGAGCTCGCCGAGCCGTTCCCCCAGCATGGATTTTACCGGGTAGCGAAATAAGTCTTTGACCACGCCAATCTGCGTTCTGTCCATGGGTGCTTCTCCCTTTCTCGCCGGCCACGCTCAGGATTTGCGTGAGCGGCGGCGGTCGGTGCCGACCCAGCCGGTTTGTGATACATCGAACATCACGCCGTCCGGCCCGCTATAGCGCACCTCGGCGTTGCCGTGGCGGCCGCTGCCCAGGCCCATGCCCAGCGCCTGGTTGATGTCATCACGAGGGCTACCCCCGGCCGCCGCCAGCTTCTGAGCGATGTCTTCCAGGTTTTCGACCTCAAAGCCGATGTGGTGGATGCCGCTCCAGTTTTTGCCCCGCTCGGCGCCGGCGACCTGATCGTTCTTGAAATCGAGAATCGCCAGATTGATCGTCCCGTCGGTCAGAAACGCGCCCGATACGATAGGCGTCTCAATGCTGGACAGCTGGGTCATGCCAAACACCTCAACATAAAACTTGGCCGTCTCCTCCGCGTTCTGGGTCGCAATCGCAATATGTCTGAGCTTTGCCATGGGGTCCTCCTTGTGAATGGGCTAGGGTGTTTCATCTGTGCCGTCAAGCAGCGGCTCGTCCGCCGCCCAGCAGCGCCGCACAGTCTGCTCCAATTCCTGGGGATAGGCAAAGCCGTGGGCGGTCGCCAGGCTTCTGCCTACACTGCCGACTTCGTCCCGGACCAGACGAATCCAGCCCAGGATATCCCGGCGGGTGGCCAGAGAAGCGCCAAGCACGGACAGGGCTTTGGGGCCGAGCTGGTCTTGCAGGCTGCGGGAGACCTGACTGAACAGGTGAATCGTTGGACGCTGGCCGCCCAGGTCCTTGCCGGTCAGCCAGGCGTACCACAGGCGCGTTAGTAGCGCTCTCTCACGCTCGACACCGGTCAGGGCCATCACGTCGAGCTTGCGATACAGGACTTTGGCGTGCTTGTGAGAAGCGATCCAGAATTCCTCGATGGCGGCTCTGAGGCGCTGCGGGTCGGCTGCCGGAAGGTCTGTTGGGGCGGGCTGATCTGCCGCGCGGATACGCTCGGCCAGCGCCGGGTCGTCACAGCTGATAATGAGCTGGGCGTCTCTGGACAGGGGATGGTCTGAGGATTGGACAAAAAAATCAATAATCGTTCCCCGGCTGAGGATCAGATGGTGCAGAAAAGACGTCTCGGCGAATCGCAGCAGCTGGCGGCCGACAGCGGCTTCGCCGAGCAGCTCGGGCCAGTCGGGCTCCTGCCAGGCGGCCAGATCATCCCGGCCGACCGCAATCCGCATATCCACATCACTGAAGCGGTCGGCCTCGCCCCGGGCAAAGCTGCCGCCCAACCAGAAGGCGTGCACGTCCTGGCGCTGGTCCAGGGCTCGGGCAGCGTGGGAGATGGCGCGAACCTGGGGCAGATCCGGCAGGCAGGCCAGTGAGATGGGAGATGGTGGCATGTCTCTATCCCATTCAGGAAACCAGGGCGTCGTACGCTTCTGTTTTAGGGTGACTTCAACAAACCCAAAGCAAGGCGTAAGCGTTGGTTGATTTCGTCCATAAGTGTCCGATCTGTCTCGCCTAACACGCGTACGACAAGAGCCTTGTGAAGTAAAGCCAATTTATGCGCTCTCAGCACTGAGCGACTCTTCAGGCCAGTAGCTGGAAAAGACGGATCTCCGGGTTCCAGCATGATATCCGTCGGGAGAGGGTCATCTGGCACTGTTGAAGAGACGAACAAGCAGAGCACGTCCTCCAAGCGAGGCAAGAGAGAATCGGGTGTCAGCACAATGGCGGGACGGACTTTCGCTCCACTGAGGTCAGTAAACGGATACCGTATTAGGACGACACTCCCGCGCTTCACTCTGGAGTGGGCCATTGTACGGCCTCGCCATCCTCAATGGAGTAGATATCCTCTTCTTCGGCAGCGAGCCAGTCGAAGCTTCCCGCCCCGGCCACGAGTTCGGCCATTTCCTGGGCCGAAATATCATCGGTGAGGAATTGGGGCTGCTGTAAGCGTCGACGGACAATGACGAAGGCTGCAAATGCCTCGACTTCAGCTTGTTCCCGAGGTGTCATTTCTTCGACTAATTGCGTCAGTCTGGGAGACATGGTTGTACCTCTCAGTACCCTCGTAAGGTCGCAATTCTTGCAGACGGAGTCAAGTAAAGCGGTATGGCTGGACCGTCGATGAAAATCGGCGTGGCCCTCTTATCGAATGGAGAGAGCATCAGAAGACTCTCCCACATTTTACTCTGATGCTGACAGATACAGTCCGCTCTTGGCGCGCTCTATGCGTACAGTAGACGCCCTCTTGGTTCAGGAATTGGACGGTTCAATGCCTTCGCGGTCTCAATCCATTCATGGATAATCACCTCCACATTGTTCAGCGCCTGCCGGTAGCTTGGCCCATCGGCCGCACCCCCTGGCAGTTCCGGCACTTCAGCAATATAGGCGTGATCCTCCTCGCTCCAGTACAGGATGATTTCGTATTTCCACTTACTTTTCACCGTTCCTCCTGGCCCCTTCTCTAGTGCTTTGCCGTTCGGCGGATTATACTCTGCCCAGCTTCAAGACGACAAGCGGGAGGACAGTCCCATGAAAATCGGTGTGACCCTGTTTGCCACGGATTACGCGATGCGCCCGGACGCGTTTGCCCGGGCCTGTGAAGAACGCGGCTTTGAGTCGATCTGGTTCCCGGAACACACCCATATCCCGGCCAGCCTGCGGACCACCCCGCCGTTCGGCGGAGCAACGCCGCGCTACCTGTGGCATCTGCACGATCTGTTTGTCACCCTCACCGCAGCCGCCGCAGCGACCACCACGATCAAGCTCGGCAGCGGGATCTGCCTGGTGATCGAACGCGACCCGATCACGCTGGCCAAAGAGGTCGCGTCCGTCGACCAGCTGTCGAACGGACGGCTGCTGTTCGGCATTGGGGCCGGCTGGAACGTTGAGGAGATGGAGAATCATGGCATGCCGTTTGGGCGGCGCTGGAAGGTGTTGCGCGAACGCATCGAGGTGATGAAGGAGATCTGGACCCGGGACGAGGCCGAGTATCACGGCGAGTTCGTGAACTTCGATCCGATCTGGAGCTATCCCAAGCCGCTTCAGCAGCCGCATCCGCCGATTATTCTGGGCACTCTGTCGGCCAGGGGACTGAACCGGGTGGCCAACTACTGCGACGGTTGGATTCCGGTCGGGGCACGGATTGAGGATATCCCCGCCGCCATTCAGGACTTGCACGCCCAGGCGCGGCAGGTCGGGCGGGAGCCGAGCGAGGTGCCGGTGTCGATCTTTTCGGCTCCCGACGACGAAGCCGTGCTCGGACGCTACCGGGACATGGGCGTTGAACGGGCCGTGCTCGGGGTGCCGTCAAAGGGGGCAGA
>JAAXHF010000469.1 GCA_012271025.1 Deltaproteobacteria bacterium
TTGATGCACACGTTGGTGAAGTTGATGTTGCGGTTGACCACATACGTCACCACCTCGCCGACCTGACGCCGGCGCATCTCATCCGCAACCAGGCACATGACCTGGAGGTCCAGCCCGTTCGTCTCGCACAGGCGCAGCCCTTCCTGCCAGGACACCTCCTCCCCGTCCAGGGCTCGGTGCAGAATCGTGCTGACCTGGGGATCGATATGTTCGAGAACGCTCGCAAGACCGTTGGTTGCCACAGTGGGTCTCCTTCTTCAGACCGAAAACATGCGGTTGGCCGGGACCGATTCAGGCGCTGACCTGGGCCTGCAACTCCTCGGTCCGCGGACGCAGGGCTGGCAGCAGCCAGCCGGGTCGATCAATATACTCGGGGTAAATGGCCAGCCGTTCACGCAGCCTGAAGCCCTCCTCTCGACAGGTCTGGGCCAGGCTGTCCAGATGCGGCCAGGCGGCTTCAGGGTTGACATAGTCTTTGGTGACCGGGGAGATGCCTCCCCAGTCGTTGATCCCGGCCCGCAGCAGGAGACGATGATCGGCCGGGTTGAGATTGGGCGGCGCTTGGACATTCATCTGGCCGCCGAGCAGCAGCCGGGCAACGGCCACGGTTTTGGCCACCTCGGGGCTGTCCGGCTCTGGAGCGTCGGCCATGCGGGTGTCGGGTTTGGCCCGGAAGTTCTGGATGATGACCTCTTGGATGTGGTCGTACTCGTCGTGCAGGTCGCGGATGGCGAGCAGACTATCGACCACTTCCTCGCGCGTCTCTCCGATGCCGATCAGAATCCCGGTCGTAAAGGGAATCTCCAGCTGGCCGGCTTCGCGGATCATCTTGACCCGCACCGCCGGCTCTTTGTCCGGCGCCGAAAAATGGGCCATGCCGCGCTCGCGCAGCCGGGGGCTGATATTCTCCAGCATGAGGCCCAGGCTGACGTTCACGTCTTTGAGCCGGCGCATCTCGTCGGCGCTCAGAATACCCGCGTTGGTGTGGGGCAGAATGCCGTACGACAGCGCAATCTGGCACGCCTCGTAGACGTATTCGGTTGTGGTCCGGTGGCCGAGGTCGGCCAGGGTGGTGCGGTAGGCCCGAGAGACCAGTTCGGGTTTGTCGCCCAGACACATCAGGGCTTCTTTACAGCCCTGGACCTGCCCCCGGGCCAGCCACTCGCGCAGGTCGGCGCGGGTCATGGTCCAGGCTGCCGGGTCGCGCGGGTCCTTGCGAAAGGTGCAGTACGAGCAGCGATCTCGACACAGGTTGGTGACCGGCAGAAAGAGCTTGCGTGAGTAGGTGACCGTCCGGCCCTTGTGGCGGTCGCGCAGGTCGCCGGCGGTCGCCAGCAGAGCCGCAAACTCCTCGTCCGTGCAGTGGAGCAGGCGATAGCCCTCGGCCGCCGACAGCTGTCGGCCATCCGCTGCGTTCTGCAGGAGCTGCTCAAAGCTCGGAGAAATATGCTCGGAAACGGGCTCGTGCACGGTATGGCTCCCCCTGACTAAAGCACTGCGAAGGTAGTCAAGGCGGGCCGGAATGTCAACCGCTGTGCGGCGATTTTCTCACTTTTATGTGATATCACCTGTCCGCCGGCCCTGAAGGGCGCTGGCGCCCGTCTCTCGGGCCTGACTTGGGTGTGTCCCGGACAGTCGGCGGCGGAAACGAATCAGGCCCAGGGCCGTACACGCGATACCCAGACCGAACATCAGCCGGCCACTCGTCAGCACGACATGATAGAAGTCCAGCTTGGCCTGGGCGATCTCCCAGCGCTCACGGGCTTCGCTGGGGATGTAGCGCTGGGCGCCACGGAAGACCAGCGCCGTCGCAGCTTCGACCTGGGGCGTCGTGGCCGTCAGGACCGCCCGGTACTCGTGCACCTTTGTCAGGGCGGCGACCGCATTCCCCACCCCCAGCACGATCAGGACGAGGCCGGCGATGAAGAGGTAGTTTCGGGCGAGCGATTGGGTTATGGTCATGGGCTGCTCCCTCCCAGCCCTAGCAGCCCGAAAGGGAAAGCGTCAAGCGTGGGGAGACTCCTTGCGGGCGGTGCAGAAGGAAGGCGAATATGTCGAAGGTCGTGCTGAGCGAGACGAGGAACCGAGTCCGGTGGATCACGATAAACCGACCCGAACGGCGCAACGCCCTGGATAGCGAGACGATTTTCAGTCTCAAGGATGCCCTTGGCGTGGCGGCTCGCGATTCCGACAGTCGGGTCCTGGTGCTGACCGGAGCGGGTGGGGCCTTCTGTTCGGGCGCCGACCTGCGGGCCGGACGGTCTGAGGGCAGGCCGCCGGGTGACGTGATGGAAGACGGCTTCAACGGCGTGATCCGTGCGATTTGGAACCTGCCCAAGCCGGTCATTGCGGCTGTTGACGGGGCGGCGGCCGGGTTTGGCTGTTCCCTGGCCCTGGCCTGCGACGTGCGTCTCGCCTCCTCAAAGGCGCGCTTTTCCCTCATCTTTGTCCAACGTGCGCTTACCATCGACGGCGGAGCCAGCTATCTGCTGCCCCGCCTGGCGGGTCTGAAGGGCGTGGAGATGGCGCTGACCGGAGAGGCGGTCGATGCTGAACAGGCCGAGCGCATGGGCCTGGTGAATCGGGTCGTCCCCCACGACGCCTTCCACGCCTGCAGCGCCGAGTACGCCGAAAAGATGGCCCGACAAGCTCCGCTGGCTCTGGCCGCAATCAAGGCCTCACTCCACCACGCTTTGGAGAGCAGCCTGGATGAGGTGTTGAGCTACGAGATGGCCGAGCAGCGCAGGATGGTCCGTACGGCCGACTTTCGGGAAGGGCTGAGCGCCTTTTTGGAGAAACGCGAGCCCCGCTACTCCGGCCGTTAGCCCAGGCGCAGGCTTGAGAGACATGGCGCGTTTGTTCATCGTCGGCGATATCCACGCCTGCCCGGTCGAGTTGGAGGCTCTGCTGAGCGCCTTAGCCCTCGAGGCCAAAGATCATCTCGTCTTTTTGGGCGATTATATCGACCGTGGTCCCGGAGCGCGTGAGGTGATTGACCTGCTGCTGGCTCTGCGGGCCGATCAGGTGTGTGGGCTGACCTTCCTCAGGGGCAACCATGAGGATATGTTCCTCGACTTTCTCGGCTACGGGGGAGGCTACGGCGAGGCGTTTCTGATGAATGGCGGGATTCAAACCCTGGACAGCTACGGCTGCTGGCCCGATGTCAACGCTCTGCCCGCGCGTATCCCCGAGACGCATATCGCCTTTCTGCGCAGCTTAGGCCTGTCCTTTTCCGGTCGGGAGCCCGACCACGACCTCGGTCAAGATATTTTGTGCGTCCACGCCGGTATTGATCCCCAACGTCCGCTCTCAGACCAGGGGGTCGAACACCTGCTGTGGATTCGCCACGAGTTCATCGATAAGCCCCATTCCCTGCCGTATACGGTCGTTTACGGGCATACGCCCCAGCCTGAGCTGCGGTTCCACCTGCCCTACAAGGTCGGAATCGATACGGGTCTGGTGTATGGGGGGCGTTTGTCGTGCCTCGAATGGACCACCAAGACCGTGTACCAGGTGGCAAAGGGCAGCCGCCAGGTGCGAGTCGTTGACGTCGGCCGACAGTGGTTGAAGGACGGCTAGGACGGGCTTGCCGAGCCGGGGTCTTGTCGGCTAATATCCCGAGTTGTCCCGCTAGGGACGCCGTGGCGACGTAGCTCAGTAGGCTAGAGCGAGGGTCTCATAATCCCTAGGTCGGCAGTTCGATTCTGCCCGTCGCTACGTCTGCGCCGTGTATCAACACACGCTGGAGTTCCAGCCTCAGCCAAGGAGACAAGCTATGGACCCCCTCGCTATTTTTATGGTGATCGTTGCCGGGGCTGCGGTGGTGCTGACTGCGATATCGGCCGCTGCGGTGTTTCTGACCGGAAATCCAGACGAGGCCGCTGGGGAGCCGACCGGCTGAACAGTCGCGCGTCATCGGCTTCGGACGGAGACTGCCTCGCTCCCCGGCCGTGTCGCTCGAACCGTCGAGACCACCTTGAGCCGCGTCGCATCAATAGAACGACACTCGCTCACGGGCTCGTCCAGGGCACTCTTCTCCGCGCGGATCACGCGGCCGTGATGCAGGCGGTATAGCCCGAACGCGGCTGGAGAGAGGGAGGTTCGTCCGGCATGCTGCCCCCCGAATGCCTTTGCCTACGCGCTGTGGAGGAAGAAGCGGGCTGTTTGCCGTCGAAGCGAGAGGTGGGGCTATGAGCGCACTGACACGGAGAGCGCTGCTCCGTTCCGGTTTGCGCTGCTGTCTGGTCATACCGTGGCTGAAACCTCTGGAGGCAATCGCCGACCAGTCTGCGCCGCAGGCAAACCCGTCGGACCAACGGACGGCGTCCGGTCTGACCGACACCGAGATTATTCTTGGGGTGTCGGCGGCATTCTCCGGTCCCTCCCGAGGGTTGGGCATCGAGCTGTGGCGGGGGGCCAGCGCCTATTTCACGCATGTCAACCGACTCGGGGGCGTGGCCGGTCGCAAGGTGACGCTCAAAACGTATGACGACGGCTACCAACCCGACCCGTCGGTCAGGAACACCATGCAGCTGATGCTGCAAGACCAGGTGTTTCTGCTGTTCGGTTACGTTGGCACGCCAACGGTGACCCGTGTCCTGCCCATGCTCAAGAAGTTCCAGGACCGGAATATCCTGTTGTTCTTCCCCTTTACCGGAGCGCAGCCGCAGCGGGAGCCGCCGTATGGCAACTTCGCCTTTAATCTGCGCGCTTCCTATCGTCAGGAAACCGCCGGTCTGGTCGATAATTTCATGCGCATCAAGCGCAGACGCCTTGCCGTGTTCTACCAGGCCGACGCCTATGGACGGAGCGGCTGGGCGGGGGTCAGACGCGCCCTCCAGCAGTACGGGGAACGGATTGTCGGCGAGGCAACCTACCGCCGGGGCGAACAGTTCACCGCCAGCATGCGCGAGCAGGTCGAAATATTGAAGGCGTCCGAGCCTCAGGCGGTGATCTGTATCGGCTCGTATGCGGCCTGCGCGGCCTTTGTGCGTGATGCGGTGGACCTTGGGCTGCGGGTGCCGATTGCCAACCTGTCCTTTGTCGGCAGCGAAAACCTGTTGAAACTCCTGACCGAGATGGGTGGCGACAGCGATCCGTATACGCGGCTGCTGGTCAACTCTCAGGTCGTGCCGAGTTATGAAGAAACCGCCATACCGGCCGTCAGAGAGTATCGTGCATTGATGCAACGCTACGATCCGCAGCCCCCCACAGCACTGTTGAAGGAAGCCTACACGCCCTTTGCCCACAGCTTCGTCAGCCTCGAGGGCTTCCTCAACGCCAAGCTGATGGTAGAAGTACTGCGCCGGCTTGGCGACGACCCGGCACGCGGCCGTCTCGAAAAGGCGGTGTTCAGCGTCCGGGATTTCGATCTCGGCATTGGGGAGCCGGTTTCCTTTGGGCCCGAGCGTCGCCAAGGTCTCTAGCAAGTCTACTATACCGTTGTCGCTGAGGGCCGGTTTGTGACGCTGGATAATTGGGAAGCCAGATTTTCATAACATGAAGGTCCACAAACTTTTTCAGAAAACGCTGTTCGGCGTGTTTTTTCTGTTTGGGGTGATCAGCCTGTCAACCTCCATTCCGTGTGTCTACACGGTCGATACACATTTGTCGGAGGAGTACGAGAGCAATAGCAAGAACATTGCCAAGACCATCGCCGATTCGAGCGTGGACATTCTCTTGAATCGGGACCTGGCGGCCCTGCAATCGCTCATCGACCAGTTCGTCGAAATTCAGAGCATCCGCTACATCTACATCACAGACGAAACAGGCGAGTTGCTGGCCCACACCTTTGTTCCCGGCATTCCCGAAGAGATTCGGCTCGGAGATGCGACGCGTACCGAGACCGTGGAACGCAATCTGCCCGGCATGGGAGATTTCGTGGAAGTGGGCAGCCCAATTCTGGCCGGCGTTGCCGGCACCGT
>JAAXHF010000002.1 GCA_012271025.1 Deltaproteobacteria bacterium
CTGCCGTTGTCGTGCTGGTACTGGCTGAACTGGTAGTCCAGCTTGATGCCCTCGAAGTCATCAACCATCAGGAAGTTGACCACACCGGCGACCGCATCAGACCCGTAGGTGGCCGAGGAGCCGCCGGTCAGCACCTCAACGCTCTTAATCAACGCGCCCGGTATCTGGTTGATATCGGCACCGACTCCTCCTTGCAGCGGCGAGCCGGCCGGCAGGCGTCGACCGTTGACCAGCACCAGGGTCCGTTCCGCACCCAGATTGCGCAGATTCAGGGTCGCGGTGCCAGTGGCGCCGTTCGATTGGCTGGCGTTCTGGGCGGAATAGACTTGCGGCAGAGTGCGTAGCATATCCTCTACCCGGACGGTGCCTTGGAAGGACATATCTTCGGCCTCAATCTGGATGACCGGGCTAGAGCTGACCAAATCCGCCCTTTGGATACGTGAGCCGGTCACGACCAGGGCTTCGAGTTGTTGCGGCTCTTCGTTGGCTTCCATCTCTGGCGGTTCTGCAGCCGCCTGTTCGGCATCTGCGGCCAGGGCTGGCCCGGTTCCGCTGACGAGCAGCAGGGCCAGCACGCTCCGCAGCCATGTTTTTTGGGTCATAAGACCTCCTTAGTGGTTGACCTCTGTAGGGGCAACCCCCTGTGGTTGCCCGTTGGCTCTCCGTTCGCCCTGAGCGTAGCGGAGCAAAGTCGAAGGGCGAACGATGGTCGTTCCGAGTCAGGAGATGCCGACACTCATCCCGACGAACCAGTAGCGGCCCAGGGCATCGTACAGGCCGGGGAAGGTGTTGCCGCCCCTGGAATCACCGACGATAGGGGGTTCCTTGTCAAACAGGTTGCGGACGCCGAGACGCAGGCTGGCGTACTGGTTGACCTCCCAGAGCAGCGACAGGTCGAAATAGTGCCGGGCATTCACCGGGATGGGGCGGTCCGGGTCGGTCTCCGTGCTGGTGCTGATATAGCGCCACATCAGACTGGGTTGCAGCCCCCAGGGACTCCGCCAGGT
>JAAXHF010000666.1 GCA_012271025.1 Deltaproteobacteria bacterium
GGCCGGGGTGGGTGCCTTTTGCATCACACGTCTGAAGGGGGTACAAAGGGCGGGCCTTGGCGTATACCGGAGGAGGGCTGTGTCATGCGTGTTGCCGTGGGTGGATATCTCACCTGTACCAATTCCTTCGCCACCCAGACGGTGGGCTTGGAACGCTTCCAGGCCGCCACCCTGAGCGGCGAGCGGCTGCTCAGAACCGGACGTGGCTGGAGTGCGATTGGCGGGCTTGCCGATGTTGCCAGGGCCGAGGGCTGGGAGCTGGCGCCGCTCCAGTTCATCCTGCCCGGCATCGGCGGCAAGATCAGCCCCGAGGCCCACGACTATGCCAAAGACTCCTTCCGTTCCCTGCTGCGTCAGGCCGGCAGCGTGGACGGGGTGTTTTTGCAGCTCCACGGCGCGGCCGCAGCCGAGCATGTGGATGACTGCGAGGGAGATTTCCTGGCTGCGGTGCGCGAGGTGCTGGGAGACACGACACCGCTTATTGCCTCCCTGGACGGCCATGCCAACGTCACCCCCCTTATGGTTGAGCGGGCCAGTCTGCTGATCGGCGTCAAGACCAACCCGCACTATGATTTTGTGGCGGTTGGACGCGCGGCCGGCCGGGCGATGGCCGGCATGTTTGCCGGTAGCCTGTCGCCGACCAGCGCCTGGGCTCAACCGGCCCTGGCTCCGGCCCTGCAAAAGCTGTATATCGCCCCCGGCTGGCCCATGGATCAGCTCATGCGTCAGGCGCGTAACCTGGTGGCCGGTGATGCGCGTGTGGTGGATGTCTCGCTGCTGGGCGGCTTCTTCTGTTCCGATATCCCCGAGACCGGGATCAGCGTCACCGTGACCACCGACCGGGAGCCCGGTCTGGCCCGGGAGCTTGCCGAACAGATCTCGGAAGCCTGCTGGGCCAAGCGCCACGCGTTTCAGGTTGATGTCGTGTCGGTAGAGGACGGGGTTCGCGAAGCGATCGAGACCGCAGAGGGGCCGGTCGTGCTGGGTGACCTGGCTGACAGCGGTGGAGCCGGGACGCCCGGAGACGGAACGGTGCTGTTGGCCGAGCTGCTGAAACAGAACGCGCAGGGTGCGGTGGTCGGCAATATCACCGACCCGGCCGCGGTCCAGGACGCGATCCGCGCCGGGATCGGTCACCAGGTCACACTCACAGTTGGTGGCAAGGTTGATCGTTTCCACGGCGAGCCGGTACAGATCAGCGGCAAGGTGCGGGTGAGCCACGACGGGCGGTATACTGCCGCCACCCGGTTCAACGCCGGCAACTACCGCCGGGGAGCGACCGTTGTCGTGGACTGCGGCGGGGTGGAGGTGATTCTGACCTCACGGCCAACCCACGGCTTTGAGGTCAACCATTTCCGCAGCCTGGGTATTGAGCCGACCGCCCGGCAGATTCTCACCTGTAAATCAGAGCTGCAACACCGAGCCGCGTTTGAGGGCATCGCCAGCAAGATTATCGATGTGGATACGCCGGGGCTGGCCAACCAGATTCCGGGTCGCCTGCCGCATAGGAAGATTCGCCGTCCGGTGTTTCCGTTGGACGATATCTGAAGCCTGGAAGGGGAGCGACCATGAACATTCGTCAAATCGACCACATCGGGATTGCGGTGCGAGACCTGGACAAATTCCTCACCCTGTTTGGCGACATCCTGGGGCTGGAGATCCACGACCGTGAGGACGCCGACCCCTACGGCGGGCTGCGCAGCGCGTTTGCCAGGATTGGCGAGACCGATTTTGAGTTTCTCCAGGATCGGGCACCGGATACGGACGACAAGCGTATTGACCAGCGCGACATTGCCCGCTGGATCGAGAAGCGGGGCGAGGGTATCCACCACATTGCGCTGCGCGTTACCGATATTGAGGAGGCGATTCAAGACGCGCGGGCCAAAGGGCTGCGTGTGCTCGACGACACCGGACGACCCGGTGCCCGGGGCTCAAAAATTGCCTTTATCCATCCCAAAAGCACGGGCGGAATTCTGTTCCATTTTGTGGAGCGCCAGGATGAGCAGTAGATGAGCAGGCTGAGCCAAATGAGCCATAGACTGCATAGACTGCATACGCTTCGGCCGCTTGCACCCACCCCGGCCCTCTGTCCCCTATTGCCTGTCGTGCAGAAGATGCAGGTTGAGGCTCACCCACACTGCGGCGCCCAGACAGCCCGCGCCGGTCAGGGCGACGGTCAGGGGTGCGCCGATGTAGGGCGCCACGCTGCCTGACAACAGGCTGCCGACCGGGGCGGCGCCCATAATCATGATGAAGTACAGGCTCATCACCCGGCCCCGCAGGTGGTCTGGAGCAATCGTTTGCAGCAGGGTGTTGACGGCAGCCATCGGGACCATAAAGCCTGAGCCGACCAGGGGCAGGATCAGCAGCGACAGCCACAGGTTACGGGAGTAGGCAAACAGGATGAGCCCCAGGCCAAACCGGACCAGGGCAAACGCAATCGCTCGACCCAGCCTGTCGGTCCCGCGATGCCGGGCCAGAAAACTGACCCCGATCACCGCGCCGATCCCGGCCGCGCCCATGAGCAGGCCCATGCCGCTCGGCCCGCTGTTGAGAATATCCTTGGCAAACACCGGCATGAGAACGGTATAGGGGGTGCTGAGCAGGCCGACCAGACCGATCAGGATCAGGGGCAGGCGGATGGACGGCGTCTGGACGGCGTACACAATCCCCTCGTGGATAAAGGCCGACACCGACCTTTTTGAGGCGGCGGTGCGGGTCCGGGGCGGCAGCCGCATGGCCAGAAACCCGCCGATAATGGCCAGGTAGGACAGCGCGTTGACCGAAAAACACGCCCCTTCTCCGGCATAGGCCACGACAATGCCGGCCAGCGCTGGACCCAGAATCCGGGCGCCGTTGACCAGGGCCGAGTTGAGCGCAATCGCGCTGGGCAAATCCTCTCGGCCGACAATTTCCATCAGAAAACTCTGCCGGGCCGGCATCTCAAAGCTCTGGACTATCCCGGCAAACAGCGCCAGAAAAAACACCTGCCAGGCCGTAATCCAGCCACCCAGGGTCAGGACGCTCAACACCGCAGCCTGGAGCATGGCCAGCACGAGCATGAGCAGGATGACGTGGTAGCGATTGAAGCGGTCGGCCACCACGCCCGCCAACAGGCCGAGCAGCAGGGAGGGCAACTGCCCGGCAAACGACACCAGGCCGAGCATGAATGCGGACTGGGTCAGCTGGTAGACCAGCCAGCCCTGGGCCACCCATTGCATCCAGAAGCCGGTCCGGGAGACGAACTGGCCGACAAAGAACAGCCGGAAGTTGCGGTGCTGGAGCGCGCGCAGACTGTAGGGCAGCTGCCAGCCGAAGGCGCTGGCCGGTGCAGACGGTGCAGGTTCGGATTCTTGGAGTTGTGTGTGGGCGAGAGGTGCCGGCTTGGATACCACGGCCTGAACCTATGCGCCGAGACCTGGGCTGTCAATGAAAAGGGCCTGTGCCTGGCCCGTTGGCCCTTGTGCCGGTCCTTGGTATAAGACACCCCAAAGGAGGGCACACGCATGGAAGTTGGCGTTTTAGTGACCGCTACCGCCCAGAGCGGCGATCTGGCCGAGGTCGCCCGACGGGTCGAAGCCGAGGGCTTTGATTCGCTGTGGATTCCCGAGCATCCGGTCATTCCGGTTGGCCACCAGACCCCTTTTCCGGCGGCTGCGGACGGGCAGCTGCCGGAGCATTACAACCGCTGGGCCGACCCGTTTATCGCCCTGACCGTGGCGGCGACAGTGACCACAAAGGTCAAACTGGGGACCGGCATCTGCCTGCTGCCCGAACGGGAACCGCTGGTCACGGCCAAAACCATCGCCAGTCTCGACCTGTACTCCGGCGGGCGGGTGGTGATCGGCGCCGGGGCCGGCTGGTTGCGGGAAGAAACCGAAGTCCTGGGAACCGAATTCCGGCTGCGCTGGAAGCGTATGCGGGAGACGGTCGAGGCGATGAAGGTCTTGTGGACCCAGCCTGAAGCCGCCTATGAGGGCGATCTGGTCCGTTTTCCGGCCGTCCGCTGCGAGCCGAAACCCGCCCAGCCCGGCGGGCCGCCGGTCCTGCTCGGCGCCCACGGCCCCAAGGCATTGGAACGGGTGGCGCGCAGCTATGACGGCTGGTTTCCGCTGGTCCAGAGCCCCGACTCTTTTGACAGGCAGATGACAAGCCTGCGCCAGCTGACCACACAGGCGGGCCGTGACCCGGACGGCTTACACATCACGATCATCGTCGATCCGGGACAGGGCGGACCCTCAGAAGACGAACTCAAGCGCTACCGGGACGCCGGGGCGCAGGGCGTCGTGACCTTCTCCCAGCAGATGGGCACCGAGATTGCGGACGGCGGGGCCATGGCCTGGATTGACCGGGTGCTGCCCACGGTCGAGCGGGCGCAGCGGGTGTAGGCGCGGGTAATAGAGGACGCTATCACGTCCGGCATCCCTGCTTCGAATTCGCTCCGCCCTTCGGCTCTGCTCAGGACAGGCTCATGCTTCGACTGCGCCCCTTCGACAGGCTCAGGGCTAGGTTCAGCACGAATGGGAGGCCGTTGGTCCTGAGCGTCAGGCGCAATGCGTCTGACGTCGAAGGGCTACACAGTATCGTAATTTGCGCTAGCGCGCAGGTAACGCCTTCCCAATAGACGAGAACGGCTGAGTCCGGCCGATAGCCGTGGCGAGCGGCCCGGCGCGCGTGTCCGCTGTTCGGTCCCGGCCTAGGCTCGGCGCGGGCGGCGGGGGTGGCAGATCGGGCACCGCAGCAGCCAGATTGCGGCCCAGGTCATCAATGGCGCGCACCATTTGTTCGTCGGTGATATGGCGCAGCGTCATCACCGTCCCTGCCACGATGCCGAGAGGGGAGAACGGCACGCCGCCTCGGCGGAGACGGGTACGGTACGTCGCCTTAACCAGGGTCCGGCCGGTGTCGGTCTCAATCAGCAGAATCCCGCCGTCCAAGGCAATATCGGCGTACACGCCCAGATACAGCCGCCGGGCCCGGGAGACGAGCCCGTACGCCAGGGCGTGACAGCTCAGGATTTCGCCCAGCGACTGGGCCGGCAGCTGGCGCCAGTCCGCCGGGAGGTTCGTGTCGATCTCGTGCAGTTCGACATCGCGAAAGCGCTTGGTACTCAGGTGGCCGGCAAAGCTCCGGCGAACCTGGCGCCCGACCTCGGGCTGGTCGGTCTCGTTGGTAAAGGGCAGGACACATAGCCACCGGGGGCTCGCCCCCTGTTGGCTCCAGGCCACAAACTGAGAGGACGGCGGAGCCGGCTTGTGCGGGCCACACGCCGTACACATCGCCACCAGCCACACCACCCCGATCCACCGCTGCATCCTCACCTCCTGCCCCGACCGCATCGGGCTCCTCCATACCTCAATCCCGCCCGGAAAGATATGGCCCCGCCCTGGGGGTCGTACTGCCCGGTCTCCCCCGCGCGAGTTGCCGCGCGGCCTGGACACCACTTGACGAGCGGCGCGTTCGGTCCGTTGGCGGGCGTCCCGGTTCCTGCTATGAGTTCTGCACAAACAGGTGCTGCCCTTTGTGTCGATAGCCCCTACAGACCCGCGCCGATGAAGACGACTCATGTATCCGGGTGTGTCCACAGTCATACCGATTAGCCTGACCGTGCTCTATTACACCCCGACTCCCATGAGACTGGTTGGAGGACCGGCCACGGTCATTGATGGCGATACCCTGGTCGTGGCGGACGAGCAGGTGCGCCTCGAAGGCATTGACGCGCCTGAGGCCGACCAGACCTGTCGCCGGGCGGGTGAGCGGTATCCGTGCGGCGCCGCGGCAACGCGGGCGCTGCGGTCGCGGATTGAGGCCGGCATTGTCATGTGCAGGATCAGCGGCCAAGACCCAGAGGGCCGGCTGGTCGGCTTGTGTCGGCTGGCTGATCAGACGGACCTCGGCGGGTGGCTGGTGCTGCGTGGGCACGCGCTGGCCTATCGGCGCTACTCCACGCGGTATGTGATTCAAGAGGACCATGCCAGGCAGGAGAGATCGGGCCTGTGGACCGGGGAGTTCGTGGCACCCTGGGACTGGCGGGCCGAGGAACGGATGGACTAGGGGCAGGCCGGTAGTGTCTCACTTTGCATTTCGTTCTCCCCCTCGTTCGGCACATCCCTCCCTCCCGTCCGAGAGCTTTCGGTTATCGTGGAGCGCCGCTCCTGCCTTGCGTGCTGAGGCTGGAGCGGGGGCACCCGGTCTACCAATTTTGGTGGCGACAGACGGCGGGCAGTCTTGCGGAGAGGGTTGGGGTTCCCGTGCGCGTGTTCGTGTCGGGCACGGGTGTCGAGAGGAGAGCCCGATGTCCGAGAGGGAATGTGAGAGGGTGACCTGCCCCGTTTGTCCTGGCCAAAATTTTCAACCTGATACACTCGAGAGCATGTTAGGAACTTCTGGCGACCTATTGATTTTATTCAGGTTTTTCGCAAGGCTGCACAAGATCAGCTACTGGGGTAGTAGCTGCAAGTCAGCGATTTCTCTGAGGAAAATGAATCGCAGCAAAAAAGTGCATAACACCCTCTAGGTGCGGGGAGTGTATCACTTTGAAATGTAAGCTGTTGTTTCTATTAGCTGAAAATTTTCAAACTGACGCACTACCTAGGTGCGGGCCGGGCTTGAATTTTGAATGTCCTGTCTGCATAACATCCTGGAGTACATATAACGTCTCAAGGGGAAGGCTACGATGCAGGGAAAGATATATCTAGGAGCAGTATTGGGGATCTTGATGCTGATGGGTGTCCCGGGTCTGGAGGCCCAGGAGACGCAACAGGCGAGTCAGCCGGAGGCGGCCGCAGCCCAAGACGCCGAAGACACCGAAGCTCAGGCAGACATCATCGGGCTGGAAGTCTTCCGGGTGATCGGCTCTCGTGTAGCCGGCCGCTCGGCCCAGGATTCGCCGGTCCCGGTGGACGTGATTCAGGGCGAAGACCTCCAGACCTACGGCATCCGGGACATGGACTCGCTGCTGTCGGCGAGCGTACCGTCCTACAACGTTGGCCAGGAGCCGATCAGCGACGAGGCGACCTTTGTCCGGCCGGCCACGCTGCGCGGCCTGCCGCCCGACTCCACCCTGGTGCT
>JAAXHF010000413.1 GCA_012271025.1 Deltaproteobacteria bacterium
CCC
Source organism: Deltaproteobacteria bacterium (assembly GCA_012271025.1). Next base: position 4 of record JAAXHF010000413.1, read on the forward strand.
ACCGTTAAGACATGACCAGGTCCATCTTCTCCAAATCGCTCATAATGGACAGCCTAGGACCAAAGAATCTGTACCAATCCTGAGTCTTGTATAGCAACGTCCCGAGAGATCAAGGGAAGCGAAAGACTCTGCGCCGCTGCGCAAATGAGCGCGTCAAAGGGATCATTGTTGGGTTGGACGGCATCTGCCAAATAGACTTGTTCAGGTGTCAAATCCAAGGGCTGATAGGCAGGATTGCTGAACAGGTCATCGAAAAAATCTCGGAGCGAACCTCGCAGATCAATCCGTCCCACACGGCTCAGGAGGCTGATCTCCCATATCACAGCAACCGGAACATATGTGATGGATCGACGTTGCTCACAGGCCTCAAAATGGGCCGCAGCACGTCTCCCCAGGCGTTTTCCGCCGCTGGCGTGAAATAAGAGCGGATGCGTATCGGTGAGGGCAGCCGTCTGCTCAGCCACGTGTCTGTCGTTCGGATATAGACTGCCGAGTTGTCTTGTTCGATCAACCTTTGGGGCTCTGCCGAGCCTGAGAAGCGCTGAGAGCGGCAGAGAACAGCTCTCTGACTGCGGCGTCGGCTGAAGAGAGAGCCGGATCAGATACCGCAATCTTGATCCTGCCGACGACCGAGCGGACGGATGAGATTCTCTCTTGGCTACCGGTACGAGCTTCGCGAATCAGGCGATCCAGCAGCTCACTCACACTCCGACAGCCTGTCGAGCGAGTCTGCGTCCGGAGCCATACCACATTGTCGGGATCGAGACTGACCGAGATAGCCTGTTTATTCATACGATAAGTGTACGATACAAAGACCGTCGGGTCGAGACAGCATACGGGGAGAAGAGGGGCATATACCGCTAGCGCCCCGTTCTCCCACCGATGATTGCCGAAAAGACGGTGGCCATCTGCGGCACTGACTCACCGTGCTCCAGCCGGTCAGCGACGACCCGGAGAGCTAAGGCTTGGACACGCGCTATGGCTTCTTCACGGGTCTGGCCGTAGGCGAGAGCCCCAGGGAGTTCTGCAACCTCGCTCAGCCAGCGCCCATCCTCTTCCTGCTCAACTTCAACCGTGAAGTTCATAGCCGTGTCTCCCTTTTTTCAGTCATACCGCTGTCGCCGTGGAGCATAGCGCACCACTGCGTAACTGCAACCGGCAGCGCTTCAGACTTTGAGGAAAGGGTGAGTGAAGGGAATACGCCGGACGCGAGTCCCGGGCCTTCCCTTGCCCGTCCCGGCCAAGCGCGCTAGGCTGTCCGACACATCAGAACTGAAGCTCAAAGGAGGGACTGCCATGGCAGCACATCGGATTATTTCTGCGGATTCGCATTTTGTCGAACCACCGACAATGTGGGCCGAACGGATTGACGCCAAGTTTCGTGACCGGGCGCCACACACCCAGCAGGGGTATAAGGGCCGGCCCGGCGAGTGGTTCATGTGCGAAAATATCCAGCCGGTTCAGGTCGGCGGCTTTTTCGGTTCGGGCAAAAGCTCCGAAGAGTTGCCCGAACACCTCAAGAAAGGCTTTGAGGTTGCTCCCAAGAGCGTCTGGGACCCGGCCGAACGCCTCAAGGAACAGGACCGCGACGGCGTCAGCGCCGAGGGGCTGTACACCTCGATGGGCATGCTGCTGTTCGGTCTCGACGATGCCGAGTTGCGCGCCGCCAGTTTTACCGCCTTCAACGACTGGGCGGCCGAGTATTGCAGCTATGATCCCAAGCGCCTGATCGGCCTCGGCGCGATTACCCTGGAAGACATTCCGGCCGGCGTCAAAGAGCTGGAACGGATCGCCGCCAAGGGCCTGCGGGGTACGCTGGTCTGGGGCTCGCCGCCCGAAGACGCGCCGTACAGCGACCCGGTCTACGATCCGTTCTGGGCCGCCGCCCAAGACCTGAACATGCCGCTGTCGCTGCACATCCTGACCGGCCGGGGCGGCAACCGGTTCAGCCGCCGCCGGGTCTTGTACGGCTATATGCGCCTGCCCCAGGAAATCCAACTGACCCTGGCCGATATGGTCACCGGCGGTGTGTTTGAGCGCTTCCCCAAGCTGAGAATCGTATCGGCCGAAAACGACGTGTCGTGGCTGCCCCACTTCATGTATCGGCTCGACCACGCCTATGACCGGCTGCGCCATATCGAAGGGCTGACCCTGTCGATGCTGCCCAGCGAGTACATCAAGCGCAACATCTGGGCGACCTTCCAGTTTGAGACCAGCAATGTCGAGTTCACCCGTCAGGCGGTCGGCACCGAGCAGATCATGTGGTCCTCGGACTATCCGCATACCGACTCGCCGTGGCCGCGTTCGCGCGAGTTTATCGCCGGGGCGTTTGAGGATATGCGCGAAGACGACATAGCCAAGATCGTCGGCGGCAACGCCGCCGAGCTGTACGGGATTGCGTAGGGCGCGTTTCGTCCTTCAGGAGGGCCCGGGACGGCCCGCCTCCTGAAGGGGGCGGTATGAGCACGATCAAAATCCTGCCGTCTATCCTGGCTGCGGATTTTCGCTGTCTCGGCCAGCAGATCGCCGAAGTGGAGCGGGCCGGGGCCGACGGGATTCACATCGATGTGATGGACGGCCGCTTTGTGCCCAACATCAGCCTCGGTCCGTTTATCGTCGAGGCGGTTCGGCACACCACCAGCCTCACCCTCGACGTCCATCTGATGATCGTCGAGCCCGAGCGCTATGTGGACGACTTTGCCCGCGCCGGGGCCGACATCATCTCGGTCCACCAGGAAGCCTGTCTCCATCTGCACCGCACCGTCCAGCACATCAAGCAGCTGGGCAAGCGGGCTGGGGTGGTGCTGAACCCCGGCACGCCGCTGTCGAGCCTGGAAGACCTGCTGGACGAGGTCGATCTGATTCTGCTGATGAGCGTCAACCCCGGCTTTGGCGGCCAGCGTTTCATTGCCGCCAGCACCGATAAGGTCCGCCGGCTACGCGAGCTACTCGACGCCCGGGACTCGACCGTCGTGCTGGAGATTGACGGCGGGATTGATCCCCGCACCGCGCCTCAGGCGGTCGCCGCCGGGGCTCGGATGCTGGTCGCCGGCTCAGCCGTGTTTGGCGCTCCCGGTGGCCCGGCCCAGGGCGTGAAGCGCCTGCGAGACAGCCTCGCCTAGGGGCGACGCCGGCGGTATGCCTATTTCTTCATTTTCTGCCGCAGCAGATCTCCCAGCGTGGTGCTGAAACCACGGCTGGCCTGTCCGGAATCGCCCATATACGCCTGGGCTTCGAGGCGTTCCTCCTGGGCCTGGGCTTTGGAACGCGACAGCCTGATCCGCCGGCCCTTGTCCTCAACCGCCAAGACCAGGACTTTCACCTCGGTGTCCGGCCCAAAGTCCTTGGTGTGGTCGGTGCCGCGCGGCGTCCCCATCTCGGCGTTGGGAATCAGGCCGGTTTGTCCGGGCCCGAGCCGGACAAACACCCCGAACGGTTCGACCCGGTCGACCCGACCGCTGAGCACGCTGCCGACAGTGATGACGGTTTCTTCGATCTGTTGGCCGGGACTCACTCCTTCGGGGGCCAGAGCCAGGGCAATCCGGCGCTTGTCAGGGTCGATGCTGAGGATCATGACCGTGATCCGGGACTGCTCGGCGGCCGCGTCCTTGAGCGTACCGTGCTGGCTGCGCGGGATTTCGCTGACGTGCAGGAGGCCGTTGACCCCGGGCAAGACCTCGACAAAGGCACCAAAATCGGCCATCCGCACGACCTGGCCGGTGACGATCTGGCGCGCCTTGAGCTGTTCGGCGACCTGTTCCCAGGGGTCGCCCTCAAGCGCCTTCATACTCAGGGAAATCTTGCCCGTCTGCTCACTGACCTTGAGGACTTTGACACTCACCGCCTGACCGCTACTCAGGAATTCGGCCGGCTTGACGGTGCGGGAGTGGGACAGTTCCGAGACGTGGACCAGGCCCTGGACACCACCGCCGAGATCGACAAAAGCGCCGAAGTCGGTCAGCGAGGTCACCGTGCCCGGCAAGACCGCGTCAGGGACGATTTTGACGCGCACTGCCTCGGCTTCTTCGGCCGCCGCCGCCTCGAGCAGGCGCCGCCGTGAGATGACGATATTGCGACCGTTGTCGGCATAGCGCGTCACCTGAAATTCCAGGGTCTGGTTCAGAAAAACGTCCGAAGACTCGACCCGCCGGATATCCATCTGAGAAAACGGGCAAAAGGCCCGCAGCCCGCCGACCATGACCTCATAGCCACCCTTGATGACCGCGTTGACCGTCCCCTCAACCGGCAACCCGTGGGAAAATGCCGCCTCCAATTGCTGGCGGGACCGCATGCCCTTGAGCAGCTTGCGGGACAGACGAATCTCACCCTCGGTCGATAACACCGTCGCCTCAATCTCATCCCCGACCTCGACCTGCAGGCTGCCGTCCTCGTTCTCCAGCTCGGCCCGGGCGATGATCCCCTCGCCCTTATCGCGGACATCGACAAAGATGCTGTCCTCGCCGATCTGAATCACGCTGCCCTTGACGATCTGACCCGTCTGGAGCGTGGGCTGTATCGCTTCCTGGGCCAGCAGCGCCGCAAAATCTTCTGCTCCGTCGGTGGTAGCTGTCTGCTCGTCACTCATACTTCAGGTCCTTTCTGGCGTGCAAACCAGCGCGTGTAACAGTCCCGGATGGCCTCGCGTTGGACGTGATAGTCGGCCAGCAGCCGGGACGCCGCGTCCTGGCCGCCATAGCCCATCCGTCTGGCCAACCGGGGCAGTTGCGCGCCCTCGCTCTCCAGCGCTTCAACCGGCTGGTCACAGTCGATGCGGAGACGGTTTTCCAAGGTCCGCAGAAAACGGTAGCCCTGACTGAGGAGCTGACAATCGTCGGCCGGCAGGACGCCGCAGGTCTGGAGAGCCTCAACAGCCTGGAGTGTGGCGCGCTGTCTCAGCGCCGGAAAGCGCCGACCATACCGCAGCTGCAACATTTGTACAAGGAACTCGATATCGACAATGCCACCCCGACCGGTCTTGATATTGAAGCGGTCGCTGGCCTCGCCGGCCAGCTCATTTTCCATGCGCCCGCGCAAGCGGTCGATTTCGGCCACAGCATCCACGGTGATGGCGTCGGCATACACGATTGACTCCAGCACGCCCTGTACCGGATCGGCCAGAGACACATCCCCGGCGACCACCCGGGCCTTGATCAGGGCCTGGCGCTCCCACACCTGAGAGCTGGCCTGATGGTAGCGTTCGAAGGCCGACAGGGACGAGACCAGCGAGCCGGCCCGGCCCGAGGGCCGCAGCCGCGTGTCGATTTTGTACACAGAGCCCTCGCGGGTCTGGACTTGCAGAGTCGAGATGATGCGCTGGGCCAGCTTGGTGAAGAGTTCGTGCGGCCCGACCCTGGGGTGGACGGCGCCCTGCTCGGCTTGGGCGGCCGGCTGGTACAGAAAAATCAGATCAAGGTCTGAGTTGTAGTTCAGTTCCCGGGCGCCCAGCTTGCCCATGCCGACAATGGCGAAGCGGCCCGGCAGGGCGCTGAGCCCGAGCTGCTCAAACAGAGCCGCCCGCGCCGTCTCATAGGCGCCACCCAGACAGGTCTGGGCCAGATCGGACAGCTGTCTGCTGGCCTGGGTGCAGTCCAGCAGCCCGTTGCTGTCGTTGATCCCAATCCGCAAAAACTCTTCGGTCCGGTAGCGGCGCAGGATATCGAGCCGATCCTCCAGGTCGTTCACCTCGGCCAAACGGGCCGCCAGCTCGGCCTGCATCATGGTCTGCGGTTTATGGATGTGGACCATATCGGCCCGCACCAGACTGTCGAGCAGCTCGGGGTGGCGCAAAAAGGTTCGCGACAGATAGGCGCTCGTGCCAAACAGCCCGACCAGGGTGCGCAGGGTGGACGGATTCTCGCGCAGCAGGGCCAGAAAGCTGGAGCGGGCTCCAATCGAGGCGACCAGGTTGGCTATGCCGGACAGCGCAAAGTCCGGATCCGGGGTCCGGGTCACCTCGCGGAACAGACTCGGGGCGAGTTCGTACAGAATCTTGCGCCGCCGGGGGGAGGCCGGAGAGTGGGGCGGCCCGGCGTGGAGCAGCACCGCGTGCTGATAGCTGTGCTCGATATCACGAAAGCCGAACTGCCGCAGCAACTCGGCGGCCCGCTCCCGGTCGTCCAGCGCCTCAAAAAAAGCCCGGACGGCCTCGGCGTGGGGGTCGTCGGCCTGCTGCTGTTCCTGGGGCGCGTAGAAGAGCGAGCAGAAAATCTGATGGACCGCCTCGGTATGGGTGTGGAACAGCGACCGGAACAGCGCCACCTCGTCGTCCGGGGGAGGGGAGTTCTGACCTTTGACTTTTGACTTTTGACTTTTGACTTCTCCCCAGTCTTCGACCCGCAGCCGTCGCGCCAACACCCGAATCTCCGCCTCGGTGTCCGGCAGGCTGTGGGTTTGACGGTCGTGAACGATCTGGATTTTGTGTTCGACCTGGCGCAGAAAGCGGTACGCGTTGCGCAGGCTGTCACAATCTTCCGCCGCCAGGTAATGGCCCTCGACGAGGCGGTCGAGCGCCGGCAGGGTTTTCAGCTCCCGCACATGGGGATCTTTGCCGGCGTGAATGAGCTGGAGCACCTGGCTGACAAACTCAACCTCCCGGATGCCGCCACGACCGAGCTTGACGTTGGCGCCGGCCGGTTCGGCCTTGTTCAGGCTGCGCTCGATCCGGGTTTTCATATCCTTGAGGTCTTCGACCGTCGTAAAGTCGAGATAGCGCCGAAACACGAACGGCTGAATCTCGGTAATGAAACGCTCCCCCAAGGCCAGGTCTCCGGCAATCGGCCGAGCCTTGAGCAGGGCCGCCCGCTCCCAGGTCTGGCCCCAGGCTTCGTAATAGCCCAGGGTGTTGGACAGGGAATTGACCACCGGGCCGTTCGCGCCATCCGGCCGTAGGCGCAGGTCCACCCGAAACACCCGCCCACCGGCCACCTGGTCGCTCAGCGCCCGGGTCAATTTCTGGGCCAGATGGGTAAAGAACTCGCGCGGCGCCAGGCTGCCCTTGCTGCCCCCGGTGGTGTGCCCGGCATCGCTCTCGTACATATAGATCAGATCGATGTCAGAGCTGAAATTCAAATCCTGGCCGCCGAGTTTGCCCATGCCAAAGACGACGAAGCCGAGCGGCCGGTCGTCGGACGAGACGGCCTGACCGTACAGCTCACACAGCCGCGCCCGGCTGTACTCGTAGGCGACCTCGACCGTCGCGTCAGCCAGACAGCTCAGCGCCTGGGTCGTCTCTTCCAGCCTGGCCAGGGACAGCAGGTCGCGGGTACCGATGCGCAGGTATGCGCGGTCACGGTAGACCCGCAGCCCGCGCCAGAACTCCTCCTCGGGCAGCTCGTGCGGCAGCCGGGCGCGCAGCGTGGACAGATGCTGGGCAAGGCTGGTTCCCGAGGCTTGGCAATCGGCCAAAAAGGTCGCTTCCCACGCCTCGGCCTGACGCAGCAAGACTGTGGTGAGATGTTGGCTTGCGCCGAGCACAAAAAGCAGCTCGGCACACCGCCGGGCGTCTCCCAGCACCCTTCCCCGGCCGGTGCCGTGGTCGAGCAGGCGGCTCAGATTCGTCGCCGCCAGGCCAGGGTCCGGCGCGGCGGCCACGCCGTCTGCAATGGCGTCCCACCAGGCGGACAGGCTTTCGCGCAGGGGCAGGAGAATGTGGAGGGGCTCGGAGACGGGCGGGGTGGCGGTGGACATGGCGGCAGGGCGGGCCGTGTCACAGGCCGAAAGCCTGCGACACGCAATCCCTATTTGCTCAGCGTTTCACACGCCCCCATCAGCCATTTGACGCTGGACATCTCATCATCGACCAGCGAGCCGAGCAGCTCTTTGCTGTGCTGATCGTCCTGGATCTGGTCAATGGCGTCGGTCAGCGGCTTGAGGATCTCGACCGGATCCTTGAGCTGAGCGGCGATGGACTGGAGCTTCTCGATGTCGTTGTTGTCGGTCGAGGCAAAGAACGACAGATCTTTCTCGCGCCGTTCGGCCGGAACGGTGCACTGCGGAGAGCCGCCCAGCTCGCGCAGCCGCTCTTCCAGAATCTGAGCGTGGTAAGCCTCGCGCTGCTGCACCACCCGCAGGCCGCCCTTGACGCACTCCTGATCGCTGACCTCAACCCAGCGGTTCAGGTATTCAGCGGCAAAATCCTCGCCGCACCGAAACTCGTCCAGGACGGCCAGGACCAGTTCTTTCTCGGTCTCATAGGATTTCCCGCTGTAGCTGTAGCCCTGGCTAGTCGTGCCGCTCTGCAGCTCCTGCATCTGTTCTTCAAACAGCTCGTCCGAGATCAAGCCCTTGCGGTAGGCCTTGAGCAGTTGTCGTGCCTCGAAATCTGTTGTTGCCATAGTGTGGCTCCTTTCGTGTGATTCCTGCAAACGTATCCACGTGCATAGGAAATCGCCTGTGTCTTGTCAAGCAATCGCCCGTGTCTAGAACTTAGGCACAAGTTGGCACGGCTGCCTGTCTGCTGAGCATCTTTTTTGCCCCGGCTGCCCAAAAATCGGCTTTTCTCCGGGATTTTTACGCTTTTTACCACGGCGGCGACTGGTACGGTCTTTGCTCATATAGAGCAGACTTCGGGCACGGGGCAGGTGCGTCTGAAGTCACACCAGACCAAGGAGGTAGGAATGATGAGAAAATTTGTGGCAGCCAGTTGTTTAGGCTTGGCAGTCGTGTGGAGTCTGCCGGCCTGGGCAAATGGAGATGCGGTCGAGGAGAGCCTGCGCGCCCTCAATGAACGCATCAAAGAACTCGAACAGGAGGTCGCGCGGCTCAAACAACCGGAAGCCCCGGCGGCCCAAGCCGCAGACGCCGAAGCGCCGGACGCCTCGGCCCTGCTCGACCAGCGCGTGACCGCCCTCGAAGACGGCCTCGGCCTGCTCAAGGGCATAGAGTTCGGCGGGATGGCCTACGCGTCCTACAACTACAACTTCAACACGCCAGATTCGGGCGGCAACGATCTGCGCATCTTTGACGTCAACCATAACGACTTCACCATGGACCTGTTGCAGCTCGAGGTCTCGAAGCAGACCGACAGCGGCATTGGCTTCCATACCGTTCTGGACTACGGCAAAACCGCCGGGCTCATTCAGTCCGACTGGGGCGGGGACCTGGCCCACAACTTCGAGATCCAGCAGGCCTATGTGACCTATACCTGGGGCATCGGCAACGGCCTGGATATGCAGTTCGGAAAATTTGCCACCCTGCTGGGCGGTGAGGTGATCGAATCGCCCTACAACCCGAACATCTCCCGCTCGTTCATGTTCGGCTACGCCATTCCCTTCACCCATACCGGGGCGCTGTTCTCCTACGCCCTGACCGACATGCTCAGCCTGAGCGCCGGGGTGGTGAACGGCTGGGACAATGTGGCCGATAACAACAACGGCAAGACCTTTCTGGGCAGCCTGGGTCTGGAAATCGGGGATCTGGCCTGGACCTTCAACGGGGTCTACGGCGCAGAGGACGATGACAGCGGCGCGTCGAAAACGGGTGTCTTCGACACGGTGCTGACCTATACGCCGATGGACCATGTCGATTTTCTGATCAACTTCGACCACGGCACGGCCAGCGATGTCCTGGGTGCAAAAAACGCGGAATGGACCGGCCTGTCGGGCATCGTCAGCCTGGGCGGCGGCCTGCTGAATCCGGGCTGGGAAAAGTGGTCGGTGGCGCTGCGTGGCGAGTGGTTCTCGGACGACTCCAACTACCGGACCGGCGCCTACGACGGGGACGGCAACGTCAACCTGTGGGAAATCACCACGACGCTCAAGTGGGCGATGAGCGACAACCTGCAGGCGCGGCTCGAATACCGCCACGACGACGCCAACCGCCGGGTGTTCGGCAAAGACCACCGGTACAAGAAGAGTCAGAACTCGATGATCCTGGAATTCGCCTACCTCTTGTAAGCCAGTATACGGGCGGGCGGGCAGCCTGCCCCACCACGAAGGAGACCGGCATGAAAAAGATCGAAGCGATCATCAAACCCTTCAAGCTTGACGAGGTCAAAGAAGCCCTGGCCAAACAGGGGATTCAGGGCATGACCATCTCCGAGGTCAAGGGGTTTGGCCGTCAGCGCGGCCATACCGAGCTGTACCGCGGCGCCGAGTACGTCGTGGA
>JAAXHF010000051.1 GCA_012271025.1 Deltaproteobacteria bacterium
CTCAGCGCGAAATGGGCCATATACACGTCCTGCGTCCCCCAGGCCGAGGTACGCCCGGCCTGGTCTGGTGGTGCGTTCAGGGCCGTTCGGAAAAATGTGAGCTGGAATCCGAAATGGCGCCCTTCGGCAGACTTCAGATTGCCGGTGTAATACCACCACTCCGTCCGATAGTTTGGATGCGGCCCGTGGTCGTCCGGGAATCGAAATTCCCGCGGGCGGTCCGCCCGCGCAAAGCCGGCCAGCTCCCCGCCCAGCGCCTGGCCGAGCGACAGCCTGGGCTGCGTGGTCAGACGCTCAGGCGCTCGCCCGACGAGATACCACCCCCCCACCCCGACCAGGACGGCCAGCGTCAGAAGGATTCCCATGATGCGCAGGAAGGAGGTCATTCGACTCCCACCGTTTATTCGTTACGCAAGGCCAGCGCTGGCGAGGTCCGGGCCATACGCAGGGCCGGGTAGAGACCGGCCAGCAGCGCGGCCACCACTGCCATCACAATCGCCTGCACCAGGATTTCCGGGGCAATCTCGATTTGCAGGGTCCAGCCAAACGAGCGCCGATTGATCACCAAGACCAAAATCAGCGCCAGCCCGATCCCAACGGGCACGGCCAACAGACCGGCAATCAGGCCCATCAACCCGGTTTGGGAGGTCATGAGCCCCCAGACCTGACCGGGGGTGTAGCCGGTTGCACGCAGCACCCCAAGTTCACGCGCCCGTTCAAGCTGGAGGGCCATCAGCGCACTCAATACCCCGATGAAGGCCACCACCGTGGTGAGCAGATGGAGGACGGTCGTTATGGTAAAGGTTCGATCAAAGATTTCGAGCGAAGCGTCGCGCAAAGTCCGGTTTGAGCGGATGAGGACCTCGTGCTCTGCCCCGGCCAGCCTGCGCAGCGATTCGACGAGCCGGTCAACAGCGGTGTTCGGCTCGGCATACACGCCCAGGGAGGAGACCTTTGCATCCCGCCACCATTGGTCATAGGTGCGCCGGCTCATCATCACGATGCCTTGATCTGAGCCGTAATCCGTAAAAATCCCGACGACCCGAAACGCGCGCTCACCCCGGTCCGTGCGTAGTTGCAGCGCGTCGTTGAGGCTCAGTTGATGCCGGTAGGCATAGGGCTCGGAAATAATGACCGCCGCCTCGTTCTGAAATGCCGGCCAGATGGCTTGCGGCTCACCGACGATAAACGTAAAGGCCGCATAGCTACGTTCCGCCAGGTCAAGGGCAACCAGTTGGGTGAGGCCCAGATGGGATTCGACCTGAAG
>JAAXHF010000237.1 GCA_012271025.1 Deltaproteobacteria bacterium
CGCACGCTGATGTCCCGCTTCGTACCGGAGCAGCACGCTGCTGCCTTTTTTGGCCTGTTCGCCTTTTCCGGTAAGATTACCACCTTTGCCGGCCCCCTGCTGCTAGGCATAGTGACCCAGGCAACGGGCAGCCAACGCCTGGGCGTGGCCACGGTGGTCGGATTTTTCGTTCTTGGTGGCTTGCTGCTGCTCACGGTGGACGAAAGACGCGGCATCAGAACGGGTCGGCAAACGGACCTACCCGACGACGCAGCGGACCGAACTTGACACCACTCACTCGAATAAGTCAGGATACCTGCCATTTGAAGGGTATAGATCGTCCGTATCCGCAGGCCCAGCCAGCTACGCAGGATCAACATGGCTTCAACCCATAATGCCCACGTCGAATTCGAGCGCGTGTGTAAGAGCTATGACGGCCGGGTTCAAGTCGTGCGTGACCTGGACCTGACCGTGTACGAAGGGGAGTTTCTGACCCTGCTGGGGGCCTCGGGCTCGGGTAAGACCACCTGCCTGATGATGCTGGCCGGCTTTGAAGTACCTACTTCGGGGACCATCCGTATCCGTGGGCGTTCGATGCACGACCTGCCGCCGCGCAAGCGGGGTATTGGCGTGGTTTTTCAGAACTATGCGCTGTTTCCGCATATGACGGTTGGCGGCAATCTGGCGTTTCCGCTCGAAGTACGCGGGATTGACTCACAGCAACGCCGGGAGCGCGTCCGGCGGGCGCTGCAACTCGTCCGCCTGGAGGGCCTTGAGGATCGCCGACCCACCGAATTGTCCGGCGGCCAGCAACAGCGTGTGGCTATTGCCCGCGCCCTGGTGTTTGAGCCCAGCCTGGTGCTGATGGATGAGCCGCTCGGCGCCCTTGACCGCCGTTTGCGCGAGGAGATGCAGTATGAGATTCGGCGTATCCAGCGCAGCCTGGGGGTCACGGTCGTCTACGTCACCCATGACCAGCAGGAGGCGATGGTGCTGTCGGATCGGGTTGCCGTCTTTCGCCGCGGCCGTATAGAGCAGGTCGCCCTGCCGGAAACGCTGTACGAAGAGCCGGAACGCCCGTTCGTTGCCAGCTTCATTGGCGAAAACAACCTGCTGCACGGGCGGGTCCTCAGCGTTGAGCACGAGATCTCGCGGGTGGAGGCCGGCGGTCAGATCGTCCAGGCCTTCCAGGTCGGGCCGTGCAAGCCAGGTGACCCGGTCACCCTGGCCATCCGTCCGGAGCGGGTCTGCCTCGCGCCCAAGCCGGAGCTGTACAGCAATCGGTTTGAGGCTGATATTCAGGACATTACCTTCCTGGGCGACCACCTGCGCCTGCGGGTGGCCGTGTGTGGCAGCACAGATTTTATCATCAAGATCCCTAATATCGTCGGTCACGGCGCCGTGCTAGAGGGAGATCGAGTCCAGGTCGGCTGGACGCCGATCGATTGCCGGGCCCTGATACCGGACGAGAAAGAGTGAACGTGTCCAGCATCTCATGTCTATTGGAGGACACGTTTATTCTTTGAGGAGTAGACAGTATGACATCCAGCCCACATCGCGACCGAATCTGCCCGGCAGTCTACGCTACGGCACTTGTTTTGCTGGCCAGCCTGAGTTGGAGCCGCCCGGCTGCTGGTAATGAAGCGCTCACTTTGGTCTCTTGGGGAGGCTCCTACGCCCGCGCCTGCCAGAAGGCGTATAACGAGCCCTTTACCGCGGAAACGGGCATTGAGGTTCGTCTGGAATCCTATAACGGCGGCCTGGCCCAAATCCGCGCTCAGGTAGAGACCGGTAAGGTCCACTGGGACCTAGTTGATCTGGAGATGGCCGACGCGGCGCGGGGCTGTGACGAGGGGCTGCTCGAACCGATCGTCGTAGCCGACCTGCCCCCGGCACCGGACGGGACCCCTGCGGTGGACGACTTCTTCCCTGATATGATCACCGAATGCGGTGTCGGCATGCTGTTCTACTCCACGGTGTATGCCTATAACCCGACCCACCTGCCCGGCCCCAAACCGACGACGATCCAGGACTTTTTTGACTTGGAGAAATTCCCCGGCCGTCGCGGCATGCGCCGCAGCCCGCTGGTTAATCTGGAGTTCGCATTGATGGCCGACGGCGTGCCCGTGGATCAGGTGTATGCGACGCTGGATACGCCGGAGGGCGTGGACCGGGCCTTTCGCCAGCTTGACACGATCAAGGAGCACATCGTCTGGTGGGAAGCCGGAGCCCAGCCGCCGCAGATGCTGGCCGACGGTGAGGTCGTGATGAGCACGGCCTATAACGGCCGCATCTTTAATGCCCAGGTCTTGGAAAACCAGCCCTTTGTGATTGTCTGGGACGGCCAAGTGCTGGACCACGGCATCCTCGGTATTGTCGCCGATACGCCCAAGTTGGAAGCGGCCCGGAAGTTCCTCACCTTTGCAACGCGAACCGAGTCCCTGGCCGCGGTCGGGCGCTATATCGCCTATAGTCCCGCCCGGAGGTCGGGAGCGGCCCTGATTGCCACCCATCTCGAAACCGGGGTGGACATGAAGCCGCATATGCCGAACAGTCCCGCAAACGTCGCCCACGCCCTGAGCCATGACTGGCGGTGGTGGAGAGATCACGGCGACGAGATGAACGAGCGCTTCAGCGCGTGGCTGGCTCGCTGAAAAAGAGTAAACGTGTCCCCCAATAGACATGCAGAGGCTGGCACGTTTATTTTTTCCGGTCCACAGCTCCGTGCCGTAGGGCTGGTGCTGCCGCTGGTCGCCTTTATCGGGCTGACCTTTGTCGCGCCGCTGGCGACCATGCTGTCGCGTAGCGTGTATGACCCGGTGGTAGCTGATGCGCTGCCCGAAACCTTGGGTCTGTTGCAGAATTGGGACGGCGTGCACGTCCCGCCCGAGCCGGTGTTCGAGACGATCGCTCGCGAACTGCGCAGAGCGCGTCAGGAGCGCAGCCTGGGGCGGGTTGCCACCCGTATCAACCGCGTACACGGTGGCCTGCGGAGCGTCATCACCCGCACGGCGCGACGCGTGCGCGAAGCGGAAGGTCCGTCGTGGCGTGACACGCTGGTCGGCATCCACGCGGCCTGGGACGAGGTGCAAACCTGGCACGCGATTCGTTACGCCGGCGAGCGCTTCACTGCGCGCCACTATTTACACGCCCTGGACCTGGAACGCCGCAGCGACAGCCACATCGCTCCACGACCGGACGAGTATCGCGTCTATCTGTCGCTGCTGTGGCGGACCTTGGTCGTGAGCCTGAGTTTGACCGGGCTGTGCCTGCTGCTCGGTTATCCGATCGCCTATCTGATCGCCCACGCCCCACCGCAGCGGGCAAATCTCTTGCTGCTGCTGGTGCTGGTGCCGTTCTGGACCTCCTTGCTGGTGCGCACGACCGCCTGGATCGTCCTGCTCCAGACCCAGGGAGTGATCAACAGCACGCTCGTCACGCTCGGCCTGATCGCCGACAATAGCCGCCTCGCCATGATCTACAATATGACCGGTACCGTGGTCGCCATGACCCACGTCCTGCTGCCTTTCATGGTGCTGCCGCTGTATGCGGTCATGCGCACCATCCCACGGCTGCATATGAGTGCGGCAGCTTCGCTGGGCGCGAGCGCGATCCAGGCATTCTGGCGGGTCTATTGGCCGCAGACTTTGCCTGGTGTTGGCGCCGGCTCGCTGCTGGTTTTTATCCTGGCGATCGGCTATTACATCACGCCCGCCCTGGTCGGCGGCCGGAGCGGCCAGCTCATTTCCAATATGATTGCCTACCATATGCAGACCTCCTTGAACTGGGGACTGGCCGCGGCAATCGGCGGTCTGCTGCTGGCCTTCGTCCTGGTGCTGTATCTGGTGTACGACCGTCTGGTGGGAATCGAACGGATGAGGTTAGGTTGAGATGACACCGAGAGGAGCCTGGGAGCGTGCCGGCCGGACTGCCTACCTGGCCTTCTGTACTGCGGTGTTCGTGTTTCTGATCGCGCCGATTGTGGTCATCGTCCCGCTCAGTTTTAACGCCGAACCCTACTTTACCTTTACCGAAGGGATGCTGCGTCTGGAGTCCTCCGCCTATTCGCTCCGCTGGTACCAGAGTGTAATGGGCGACCCGGAATGGAGGCACGCCCTGCTCAACAGCCTGTTCATCGGTCTGGCGGCCACCGCGCTCGCGACCACGCTTGGTACGCTGGCGGCCCTGGGACTGACGCATCCCGCCCTGCCGGGCCGCTCGGCGATCATGGGCCTGTTGATCTCGCCGATGATTACCCCGGTGATTATCTCGGCCGCGGGTATGTTCTTCTTCTACTCGAACCTAGGTCTGACTCAGACCCACCTGGGGCTCATCCTGGCCCACGCCACGCTGGGTACGCCGTTCGTCGTTATCACGGTGACCGCGACGCTGTCCGGTTTCGACTCCAACCTGTATCGCGCAGCGGCCAGTCTGGGCGCCGGGCCGCTGCGGACGTTCCGGCGCGTCGTGCTGCCGCTGATCGCCCCAGGCGTGATTTCCGGGGCCTTGTTTGCGTTTGCCACCTCGTTCGACGAAGTGGTGACGGTGCTGTTCATGGGCGGCCTGGAGCAGCGCACCGTACCGCGCCAGATGTGGACCGGTATCCGTGAGCAGATCAGTCCGGCGATTCTGGCGGTGGCGACCCTGCTGATCGCCTTCTCCCTGCTGTTCATGCTGAGCGTGGAATGGCTGCGCCGACGGGCGGGAACGCGCTAGCCCAGCTCGCCATCACCCAAGAAACAGGAGGCCCAGGCGGCCGATTGCAGCCTTCGTTTTATGGTCTATCGAGCTTGTAGGCAGCAGGGAGATCAGGAACAATAGAAACATCATGCGTAAGAACAGGCGGCAGCGGGGGAGAGGCGGGAGAGCACAGCCAGGGGGACGGAATCATCGGGCCCACACAAGGCAGCGGGGACAGCGGAACGGACCGCCCGAGCCGTCAGCCGCGCTGCAAGAATTTCAGAGTCGGGTCCCGATTGCACCTAACCGGAAGATTCAGCTTGTTGGGCCGGATACGCCCCTGACTATCCGTATGCTGGATGTGTTCTGTCCGATTGGATTTGGCCAGCGCGCCATTATCCTCGCACCGCCTAAAACCGGTAAGACGACCTTCTTAAAAGACTTGTGCGTGGCGGCGGCGGTCGGGGCTCCGCAAGCAATCTTGTACAGCCTGCTGATTGACGAACGGCCCGAGGAGGTGACCGACTTTCGCCGGGCCGTCCCGGCTGAGGTGTTTGCGTCCTCGAATGATCGTTCGCTGGAAGAACATCTGGAGACCGCCGCGACGTGCCTGGAGCAGGCGGTTGAAAGCGCCTTGCAGGATAAGGATGTGATCGTTGTCCTGGACTCGCTGACCCGCCTGGGCCGGGCTCACAATCTCAATACGGCCACCGGACGGACGATGAGCGGCGGTATTGACGCCAATGCGCTGGAAATCCCCAAACGGTTGTTTGGTGCCGCCCGACAGCTTGAAGAAGGCGGCTCGCTGACCATCGTAGCGACCTGCCTGATTGACACGGGCAGTCGCATGGATGAGGTCATTGCCCAGGAATTCAAGGGGACGGGCAATATGGAGTTGCTGCTCGATCGGCGCCTGGCCGACCGGCGGCTGTTCCCGGCTATTGATATTGCGGCCTCAGGCACCCGCAAAGAGGAACAACTGCTCGACCCCGATACGCTCAAAATGGCCCGTTTGCTGCGCCGTCAGGTTGCCGCGCTGCCGACCGTGGAGGCAACCCAGGCGGTGTTGGCGGCCTTTGAGAAAGCGGAATCCAACGCCGCGCTGGTAGCCCAGTTTGCCGCGGTCTGAGCCCGTGTCCCAAGGTAGGCGTGGGTCTCCGCGTTAGTCCTCGACTTCCACGACCATCTCAATCTCAACGGCGATGCCGAACGGAAGCTGGTTCATGCCCACGGCCGAGCGGGCGTGACGGCCGCGGTCGCCAAACAGGGCGACGAGCAAATCGGACGCACCGTTGATCACTCTGGGCTGGTCGGGAAAATCGGGCGTGCAGTTGACAAAGCCCAGCAGCTTGACCACTTTGCGGACCTTGTCCAAATCCCCCAGCTCCTGCTTCAGGGATTGCAGGATATTGAGCATGACCTGTTTGGCCGCCTCATAGCCCTGCTCAACGTCCAGGTCTTTGCCCAGCTTACCCTGGATGAACGA
>JAAXHF010000346.1 GCA_012271025.1 Deltaproteobacteria bacterium
GCGAGTATGCCCGCGTGCACGTGCGGAAAATTCGCTGTCGGCATATGACCAGCAATTTACTGTATGAGGTCAACGGGAACGAAGCGACCGGACAGGTCAGCATCCTGGCCGCGCTGGCGACCCCAGGGGGGTATAAGATCTTTGGCCAGGGGCGCTACGTGGACCGCTTGGTGAAACAGGACGGACAGTGGCGCATTGCGCACCGCCATGTGGACGTTGACCCTCTCGCTGCGGACCCGGACAAGATTATAATGTGTGCCGACCCCGAGGTGGCCGCGCTGACCCAACCCTTGATTGATACGGCCCAGCGGCTCGCCGAACAGGTCGAAGGCTAGTTGCGGATAAACCGTATCATCACAACGAGTTCTTGTAGATCGTGCCGGCCTTCATAACCAGCCGCGGCCCGCCGGCCTCGGGTTGTAAGGCACCGAGGTCTTCAAGCGGATTGCCATCAAACACGACCAGGTCGGCGTATGCCCCCGGAGCGACCGTTCCAAGTTTTCCCGACTGGTTCAGGATTTCGGCGTTGATCGTCGTTGCTGAGCGCAGGATGTCGATGGGGTTGAGGACCTCCCGCCGGATCAGGAACTCGCGGCACTGCTGGGCGTGGAGGGGGCCCAGCAGATCAGTTCCATAGCCCAGCTTGATCCCGGCCGCCTGACACAGCTCAAGCGAGGTCAGCCCCGCGGTCTGAATTTCTTTCAGCTTGACGATATTGCCCTCGGGCAGGCCCAACTCTTTGCCCAGCTCTCCGAGGGTTTCATACGTCACCAGGGTGGGGACGACATAGGCTCCGTGCTGGGCGACCAATTCCGCGGTTGGCTGGTCGATCAGATTGGCGTGCTCGATTGAGCGCACCCCCAGCTTGACAACGCGGGCAACGGCTTCCGCGGTGTAGGCGTGGGCCATGACATAGGTGCGCCGCGAGGCCGCCTCCTCGACCGTGGCGCGGATTTCCTCGTCCGAATATTGCAGCATCCACACCGGGTCGGTCGGTGAGGAGAGGCCGCCCGTGGCCATGATTTTGATCTGATGCGCCCCTTTGCGCAGCTCTTCCCGGGCCGCCCGGCGGACCGCATCCACCCCGTCGGCGACCTGTGACAGACGGCCCTGAAACCCGCAGGCGCACGGTTCAAAATGTTTGACCGGCCGCGTATCGCCATGACCGCCGGTCTGGCTTAAGGCCCGGCCCGAGAAAAACAGACGGGGCCCCTTGATCAAGCCCTGCTCAATTGCGGCGGCTAGGCCAAAGTCAGCTCCGGCCGCGTCCCGTATGCTGGTAAAGCCCCGCTGGAGAGCGTCTTCCAGCAGCGTGCGGGCGTGTTGGCTCAAAAGCGACATGGGCCAATCGTCCAGGCTGGGAAGATTGACGCGGGCGGCATAGGCATGAAAGTGGGCGTCGATCAGACCGGGCAGGAGAAAACGCCCACCCAGACGGATTTCCTGGGCGCCGGCGGTCTTGAGCGGCCGCTCGGCAACCTCCTTGATTTCACCGTCTTCGA
>JAAXHF010000460.1 GCA_012271025.1 Deltaproteobacteria bacterium
GCGCGGCGTACCCATCGCCCTTGGCCACCAGTTGGGCTTCCAAGATCATGTCGAACAGCACGTGGCCATCCTCCATATAGCGCCCCAATTGCTTGAGCGGTTCCACGCAGTCCGCCTCCTGCTCCAGTTCGGCCCGGCGCGGGTACACCAGGCCCACCTGCGACCAGGGACGGGCCGGATGGATCAATTCCTGGTGGACGGCCAAAAAACGCTGATAGCGGCACACCGGCCCCATGTAATCGTCTAGGGCGTAATCGCTATTGGTGTCCTGGCCCCAGTGAAAGGCCAGTGCCGCGCTGTGGTTGGCTCCCGCCTCGGCGATGGACAGGCGCAAACGGCGGCCGTCGTACTTGTTGAGAACCATGGGCTTGCCCCCGCTCATGGCGTACGCATGGCGCGCTGACAAGCCCGTATCGCCCAGGTGCCCTTGGGCCACATTGCTGAAGTTCTTGTTGCCACCCTGGCTGTACCAGATATAATCCTCGCCCCGGGCCCAATCCTCATCCGGCAACAGGCAGCGCTCGTCCCAGGCCGACAGCTCGTATTTGTGGTACCACTGGGCCAGCAGCAAATCCGGCTTGAGGGCGCGGCCGTAGTCCACGAACAACTCGTCGAAGAATTCCTTGCGCCGCCGGGACACCAATCGAGCCAGCAAGCGCTCGATCCGCTGGCGCAAATCCCGCGGTGCCGCAGCGCGCACGGCTATGGGGGCGCTGTATTCGGCCGTGGCCGACGGCCCGGCTGGATCGAGCCCGCGCTGCAGTTCATCGTCGCTGAATTCCCGGGCCAGATGCTCCATCAAATAGTGGCGGCAATGGGCGCACTGGCAGAATTGCTCGAAATTGTGGTGCGCGTTAAAGCCGTCCATGCCCAGTTCAATGGCCTTTTTGACCATGGGCTTCAACAGAGCCAGCCAATGGGGATTGCACATACACCCGCTATACGTCCGGTACGGCCTGCCCTCTATGGGCCAGCAGCGCAGTTTTCCGCCGACTGTGCGCTGCAGGGCCGCGGCCACCTCATCGCAGGGGGGCGGTCCCAATAAATCCTC
>JAAXHF010000713.1 GCA_012271025.1 Deltaproteobacteria bacterium
GGCTGGGAGGCCAACCCGTGGGGCGGAACGAGCAGCATGTGCGCCCCGGTCGAGGCTGACCTGCTGAGCTGTGCCAACGTGTGCTGGTGGCCGGCCCAGGTGCCGGATAGTTTGCAGAACACCCCGGAGTGGGCAAAAGCGTGTTCGGGTTCGACCCAGGAGGACTGGCGGAGCCTGGAAGTCGTCTTTCCCAAAATCGACTGAGGGGCAGGCGTGAAAGGCAATCGGATGCGCGTGTGTCAGACCCTGCTGTTATGCCTGGTGCTGCTCGGCCTGCCCCCTGCGGCCTGGGCGAAGTGGTATCTGCTGGCCTCGGTCCATCCTAATAATCTGGTCGTGATTGATACCGAGACCGATACGGTGGTGCGGAGCATCGCCCTCGAAGGGCGCGGCCCGGCCCTCAATATCGCGCCCAATCCCGCCCATCCGCAGTACGCCTATGTGGTCAACAATCTGTCGCAGAGCGTGGCCATGGTCGATCTTGACGAGGGTAAGCAGGTCATGAGCTTCCCGCTGTCCAGCGATACCGAGCTGGTCCGGACCATGGCGATTGACGTCAACGCCCAGGGCAACCGGCTGTTCATCCACGAGATGCCGCTGCAAAAGGAACAGGGCAGCTACACGGCGCTCGACAACCGTATCCGGGTCATTGATCTCGACACCCAGCAGACGCTGCTCACCTTTCCCGCTCCCCGCCAGGTGATGTCGCTGGCCACCTCCAAAGACGATACGCGGCTGTACATCTTCAGCGTCGGCCAGGATATTTTTGTGTACGATACCGAAACCGGACAGCGGCTCGACAGCCTACCGCTGCTGAATCGGAATCTCACCGGGGTCGGTCGAACCGATGGGCTGCCGCTCGGCAACCCGTATCAGGAGCACGGCCACCTGGTCTCGTTTGGCGCGTTTGTGGCCGACACGATCACCGGACAGACCACGCTCGGCATCGCCTCTCTGGACCTGAACGAGGACCAACCCGAGGTCGAGGTGGTCGAACTCCAGCCCTTCAGCCCGGAGTTCTACGTGCTGACCGGTGCCCTGTCGCCCACAACCAGAAAAGCTTATTTCGCCTATAACCGCCTGTGGCGGGTCGATCTTCAGACCCGTCAGATCGAGAAGAGCCGCCCGCTGCCCAATACCTATTTCATGCCCTTTATCCATCCCCAGGGCAAAAAGATCTACTGTGGCAGCAACTGGCACGACGTGGCGGTTTTCGACGCCGAAAGCCTGGAGCTGCTGACCAAGATTGAGCTTGGCGCCACCCAGACCGGCGGGGGCAATGTCCTGCGCTTCGTGCAGCGCTAGGGCGCGCATACCGACCGTCTCACGGCCGTTTCGCGTCGCGTTCTGACGAGAAGGATGTCTTCGTGCCCACCGTCTCCCGCCGGAAACTGCTCCAGACGACCGGGGCGGCGCTCGTCCTGGCCCGGGCCGCGACCGTTGAGTCGGCCGCGTCGCCTGCGGCGTCGCCCTCCTTTGCCTCGGTGGTCAAACGCCGGGCAATGATCCGTGCGTATACGGCCGAGCCGGTTCCGGAAGAAGTTATGCAGCGTTTGCTCGAGTATGCGGTGCGTGCGCCCAGCGCGGGCAATCTCCAGCCCTGGGAGTTTGTTCTCGTCCAAGACCCCGAGGTCCGTGCCCGTTTGGCCAAGGCGGCCTTCGACCAGACCTCGGTGGCAACCGCGCCGCTGATTATTGCGACCTGTGCCGATACCCAACGCATGGGAGAGCGCTATGGCGGCCGGGGGAATTTCTACAGCCTGGTCGATACCGCGTTTGCCTCCCTGCTGATTTTGCTCGGCGTAGTTGAGCAGGGCTTGGGCGCCTGTTTTGTTGGCGCCTACGATCCGGTCCAGGTGGCAAACATTCTGGGGCTGCCCGATCAGGTACGACCGGTCGGCCTGATCACGATCGGCTACCCGGCCCAGCGACCCGCCAAACCGCGCACCAAGAAAATTCCCCTCCAGCGGCTCATCCATCGCAACACCTGGCAGGCAAAATAAGCGCATCTAAGGAAAAAACTGTTATGGCCTACGATCTGCTACTCAAGGGCGGGGAAGTCATTGACCCGGGCTGGCCGTTCCGGGGCAAGGCCGATGTGGCGATTCACAACGGCAGGATTGCTGCGGTCCAGCCGGATATCCCGGAAGCCGACGCCGTGCGGGTCCGGGATGTCGGCGGCGGGCTGGTGTGTCCGGGTCTGATCGATCTGCACGCCCACGTCTTTGTCAACGCCCACGACATGGGGAGCGAAACCGATCAGCGCTGCGCAGCGAGCGGGGTGACGACGATTATTGACGCGGGCAGCGCGGGGTCGGCGACCTTCCCCGGTCTGCGTCAGTCGGTCGCCGACCGCAGTCAGGTGCGGTTGCGGTGCTTCGTCCACCTCTCGGCCCTGGGACTGATTCACCTGCAGGTCGGGGAACTCATGCACATGGCCTACGCCGACCCCGAGGGCTGTGCGCGCACGATCAGCGCCAATCGTGACTTGGCCATCGGGGTCAAGCTGCGCTTCAGCAACAAGGTCGTGCCCGACTCGGCCGGCACCGAACCCTTGCGTCTGGCCCGCCAGGCGGCCGACATGGCCGAGGTGCCGCTGATGGTCCATATCACCGACGCCCTGTTGCCGATTCCGCAGATTCTATCCTTTCTGAAACCGGGTGATGTGGTCACCCACTGTTTTCACCGCTATACCCACGGCATTATGGGACCGGACAAAAAGGCGATCTTGCGGGAAGTCTGGGACGCCCAAAAAGAGGGGATTCTCTTCGACTGCGCCCACGGCCGGATGCATTTCCCCTTTCCGTTTGTCAAGCGGGTGCTGGACGCCGGCTTTTATCCGGATACGATTGCCACCGACCTGACCCTGGGCAGCGCCACCAGAGGGCCGGTGTTTGACCTGCCGACCACGATGTCCAAGCTCCTGAATCTGGGTATGAGCCTGGAGGATGTCATTGTCCGCACCACGGCCAACCCGGCCCGGGCGGTGGGTGAAGCCGGGCGGATCGGGACGCTCAAGCCCGGCGCCGTGGCCGATGTGGCGGTCTTGCGCCTGGAAGAGGGCGCGTTCGATTTTGTCGATACCGACCACAACCGTATGACCGGACGGCAACGCCTGGTGAATCAGCTGACGGTCAAAGACGGACGGATCTGGTATCAGCAGCGGTCGTCCGCCTAGGACGGCGCGGCCGCCAGTGTTGGACAGCGTAGTAAGGAGGAGCCTATGGCCGGCAAACATTTTGAGGAACTGAACGTCGGAGATATCTTTCACCACCAGCCGGGGCGAACGATTACCGAGACCGATAACCTGTTGTTCACGACCATGACCATGAACCCCCAGCCGCTGCACCTGGACGCGGAATTTTCCAAGAAGGCCGAGTTCGGCCAAAGGCTGGTCAACAGCCTGTTCACCCTGGGTCTGACCGTTGGCCTGTCGGTCGGCGATACTACCCTGGGTACGACGGTCGGCAATCTCGGCTTTGAAGAGGTCAAGTTTCCCAAGCCGGTCTTCATCGGTGACACCCTGTATGCCGAGACCGAGGTGGTGGACAAGCGCGAATCCAAGTCGCGCCCGCAGTGGGGCATTGTGATGTTTGAGCACCGGGCTACCAACCAGCGGGGCGAGGTGGTCATGCGCTGCCGGCGGGCCGGTATGCTGCGCAAAAAAGAGGCGGCCGTGAGCTGAGAGCGCTGACGACCGCAGGTACAGCCATGATCGGTATTACCAGCTGTGGCTACCACGTCCCTTTCTATCGCCTGGAACGGGAGAAGATCGGCCACGCCTGGGCCCGCCGTCCCGGCCGGGGCGAGCGGGCGGCTATTTACTTTGACGAGGATGCGCTGACCCTGGGCCTGGAGGCGGCCCAGCGTTGCCTTGAGGACACGGGTAAGACCGACATCGACGGCGTGTATTTTGCCTCAACCTCGGCCCCGTTCCGCCAGCGTTCCACGGCCAGCTTTCTGGCCGCAGCCTGCGATCTGCGGCCGGAGTGCGAAACCGCCGACTTTGGCGCCAGCCTGCGTTCGGCCACGACCGCTGTGCGTGCCGGTCTGGACGCCGTCGGCAGCGGACGCCTGTCACAGGTCTTGATCGCCGCCGGCGAGGTGCGCGATGGACAGCCCGGCGAGGGCCAGGAGGACTGGTTTGGCGATGCGGGCAGTGCGGTGACGCTCGGCCGTGAGGGCGTGATCGCCGAGATTCTCGGCACGGCCTCACGGGCGGACGATTTTCTGGACGAATGGCGACGCGACAGCGACGCTTTTATTCAGACCCAGGCGTCGCGCTTCAGCTCTGAGCGGGGTTATCAGGCCAGTGTGGTCGCCGTCGGCAGGCGGCTGTTGGACACCCTCGGGCTCCAGGCCCAGGACTGCGCCAGGCTGATCCTGCCCTCCCCGGACGGCCGGGCGCATACTGGCGCGGCCAAAAAACTGGGCTTTCAGGATTCCCAAATTCAGGATCCGCTGTACGGCCAGGTCGGGGCGTGCGGCAGTGCGGCGCCGCTGTTGTTGCTGGCGGCCGCCCTTGAGAGCGCCAATCCCGGAGACCGCCTGCTCCTGCTGGGCTACGGCGACGGAGCGGACGGCTTTGTGTTGCGGGTGACCGAAGCCATCACAAGCCGGACTCCCGCCCAGTCTGTGTCCGATCACCTGAGTGAGAAGCGCCTGTATCCTTCCTACCAGATCTTCAAGAAGATGCGGACGTATTACGCCGAGCATGAGGACGGTCCCGAGTTGTCGAACGTGTTTCTGGCCAAAGAGGACAAGCAGAACGTCCGGCTGTACGGCTCGCAGTGCCCGCGCTGCGGCACGAAACAATACCCCATCACCCGCATCTGCATTGCCTGCCATAACCACGACTCCATGCAGGACGTGCCGCTGGCCCGCAGCGGTCAGGTCTTTACCTTCACCCGAGACCATCTGTATCAGGCTGCGGATTCCCCGACGATCATGAGCGTGGTTGATCTGGACGGGGGCGGCCGGCTGTACATCCAGATGACCGATGTGGACCCCGAGGACGTGCGGGTCGGCGACAGCGTCGTCCTCAGCCTGCGACGGCGCAAAGAAGGGCCGACCATGCACCACTACTACTGGAAGTGCCGCCCGGCGCGCTGAGGGCTTTTCTTGCCCGAGGCGAGGCGGGATGGTACAAGGGGCGGACCGGACAGCCTAAGGAGGACGTATGAAAGCTGGCGTGTTTATGATGCCTTCGCATCCCCCCGAAAGAAGTTTCTACGACGGCCACCAGTGGGATCTCGACCATTTGGAGCTGGTCGATCAACTCGGGTTTAACGAGGCGTGGCTGGGCGAGCATTTTACCGCTCCGTGGGAACCCAACCCCGCTCCTGACCTGCTGATTGCGCAAGGCCTGCAACGCACCCAGAACATCAAACTGTGTCCGGGCGCCCATCTGCTGCCCTATCACCATCCGGCCGAACTGGCCCACCGTGTCGCCTTCATGGACCACATCGCCCAGGGGCGTTTCATGTTCGGGGTGGGAACGAGCGGCCTGCCCAGCGACTGGAAGCTGTTCAACGTTGACGGGGCGGGCGGCGAGAACCGGCGCATGACCAAGGAAGCCCTGGATATTATTCTCAAGCTGTGGGCGAGCGAGGAGCCGTTCGAGTTCACGGGCGAATACTGGACGGTCAACCGCATCGACACCATGCTGGACACGCTCAAGTTCCACATCAAGCCCTTTCAGCAGCCCCACCCGCCGATTGGGATCGCCGGTCTGACCCCCGGCTCGGACACCCTCAAGATGTGTGGCGCGAGCGGCTTCATGCCGATGAGCGTCGCGCTCAGCAACGGCTACCTCAAGACCCACTGGGAGGCGGTTGTCGAGGGGGCGGAGTCTGCCGGCCGGACACCGTCCCGCAGCGATTGGCGCGTGTCGCGTGAGGTGTATGTCGCCGAGACCGACAAGGAGGCCAAGGCCAAGGCCCTGGGCGGCATGCTGGGCCGCGCCTATGCCGAATATCTGCTGCCGCTGTTCAAGTCGTTCGGCATGGTCAGTCTGTTCAAGCACCATCCCGAAGTGCCGGATTCCGACGTGACCATGGAATACCTGGCCGAGTATGTGTGGCTGGTCGGCTCGCCCCGGACGGTTACCGACAAGCTCGGGGCCATGGTTGACGACACCGGCGGGTTTGGCTGTCTGCTGGTCCTGACTTTTGATCAGCTGGAGAACAAGGAGGGCTGGGCAAACTCGCAGCGCCTGCTGATGGAAGAAGTCATGCCCAATTTTCCGGATTGATGGGTTTGGAGAACCTTGTCTCTTGTGGAGACCTTAAACGTGGGAGGTCGATTTCGTCTCGGCCTCCCACGTTTGCTTTTCAGGATAGTGTGAGAAACGAGGGTGGAGGACCGAAACAGGCTTCACAATAGCAGAGGGAATGTTGGGACTGAGTGGATTCACCGTCAGCTTTCGTTCCCGCGGATGAATCACAAGATCCATATCTTCCAGTGGGACGGCTCCCATTAAGATACTATCCCCCAGAACAAGCGCGCCGGTGAAACACGTCCGATTCTCAAACTTTACCTGAATGGGACCGACGTAGGGAACAAGCTGGGCTCTGCCGTCCGCCGTTATCACCTCACGTTGTTCAATAGCAGAGAGTTTGAGTTGGACGGAAATATGTTCGGGCATACACAGCGTCACCGCGCCGGTGTCAACGAGTGCATCCACTTCAAGCGCTTGGAGGGCTGGCTCACGAGGATTCGACAGCTGGATAGTCGCGTGTACAAGTCCCATGGGTGGCGATTGTACGCAAAGATAAGGACGGCTGCCAGCCCAGTCTTGCCGTTCTTCTCATCTATTTCACAGCACCCCTTTGGTCGATAAGACGCCCATGACCCGCGGGTCATAGGCGACCGCACTGCCTAGCGCCCGGGCAAATGCCTTGAAGGCGGCTTCGATGATATGGTGCGGGTTGCGGCCCTGGGTCATGTTGAAGTGCAGGTTCATGCCCAGCTGGTTGCTGAGGGCGAGAAAAAAATCGTGGACCAGTTCGGTCGCAAACGTGCCAATACGCTCCTGCTGGACAGACAGGTTGTAGGCCAGAAAGGGCCGTCCGCTGAGATCGACGACGCAGTTCACCAGGGCTTCGTCGAGCGGTACAGTGGCTTCGCCAAAGCGGCGGATACCGCGCTTATCGCCCAGCGCAGTGCGAAACGCCGCGCCCAGCGCCAGGCCGACATCTTCAACCGTATGATGGTCGTCAATCTCGATGTCGCCCGTGGCCTGAAGCGTGAGGTCGAAAAAGCCGTGCCGGGTGAACAGCTCCAGCATATGGTTGAGAAAGGGCACCCCGGTGGCAATCTGGTACTGGCCGCTGCCGTCAAGCTCAAGACTGAGCCGAATGTCGGTTTCGTTTGTTTTGCGGTGCAGGTCTGCGCTGCGCTGCTCCACCTGTGTTGCCGGCTGTGTCATGCTGGCCTCCGTTGAGACGATAGGCAATGGCCCGGCCGTGGGCTTCCAGGCCCTCCATTGCGGCCAGACGCAAAATGTGCGGACCGAGTTGACGCAGGGCCGGAGCCGATGCCTCGATAATACTGGTTCGCTTGAGAAAATCGTACACGCCGAGCGGCGAGGAGAAGCGTGCCGTCCCGCCGGTCGGCAGGATGTGATTCGGCCCGGCAATGTAATCGCCAAAGGGCTCGGTGGACAGAGCGCCCAAAAAGATGGCGCCGGCGTGACGGATGTCTTTCAGCCACGAGCGCGGGTTCCTGACCAGCAGCTCAACGTGTTCCGGGGCCAGGGCGTTGGCCAGCCTGACGACCTCGGCGCGGCTGCGGGCGACGATGACCGCGCCGTAGCGCTTGAGCGAGGTGGCGGCAATGTTGCGCCGTTTGAGTGTGGCCAACTGGTCTTTCAGCGCCTCGACAACCGCCTCGGCCAAGCGGGGCGAGGTCGTCAGACACAGCGGGGCGGCCATCTCGTCATGCTCGGCCTGGGACAGCATATCGGCCGCGACATAGCGCGCTGAGGCCGTGCTGTCGGCAATGACCAGAATCTCGCTCGGACCCGCTACGCTGTCGATATCAACCTGGCCGTAGACCAGGCGCTTGGCCGTGGCCACGAAGATATTGCCCGGCCCGACAATCTTATCGACGCGGGGAACGGTCCGGGTGCCATAGGCCAGGGCGGCAATGGCTTGAGCCCCGCCCAGCCGAAACACCGTGTCAGCCCCGGCCAGACGTGCCGCAGCCAGAACGCCCGGTTGCAGTCCGGACTGATCGCCGTCCGCCTTTGGCGGTGAGACGACCACGACTTCTTCCACACCGGCGACCTTGGCCGGAATGATGTTCATCAGCACCGAAGACGGGTAGGCGGCTTTGCCGCCCGGGACATACACCCCGACCCGTTCCAGAGGGGTAATTTGTTGGCCCAGGCCGACGCCCAGGCGGTCGGTATAGTGCCATGAGGATTGGCGCTGCTTGCGGTGAAAAGCGGCAATCCGCCTGGCTGCGGTCTGCAAAGCGGTGCGTTCGGAGCGGGGCAGGGCGGCCAGCGCCGCTTCGCACTCCTGGTCGCTGACGCGCAGGCGGTCGGCACGTAAACGCACCCGGTCGAATTTCCTGGTGGCGGCGAGCAGCGCCCGGTCCCCCCGGCGTCTGACATCCTGCAGGATCGCCCGCACCTCGGCTTCGACCTGGCTGCTGGCCTGCTCGCCTCGGCTGAACAGCCTTGCCAGGCGGCGGTCACAGGCCGGATCTGCGGTCCTGAGCAGGGGAACCGTCATACGACCGTGCGTCTCCGTTCTTCCGTAGCGCCGTCTTTTTCAGCGCTCACCCGCCGAATATCCGCCCCCAGTTGAGAGAGTTTTTCTTCGATCTTTTCATAGCCCCGGTCCAGGTGGTAAACGCGCGAGACCTCGGTCTTCCCCTGCGCCGCCAGACCGGCCAGGATGAGGGACACGCTGGCCCGCAGGTCGGTGGCCATGACCGGCGCACCGCTCAACATGGCGACGCCGTTGACCGCAGCCGTGTTGTGACGGATGTGGATATCGGCCCCCAGGCGGGCCAGCTCCTGGGCGTGCATGAAGCGATTCTCGAACACCGTTTCGGTAATCAGGCTGCGTCCCTCACCCAGGGTGAGGAGAGCCATCATCTGGGCCTGGAGGTCGGTCGGGAAGCCCGGATACGGCCAGGTGATGACATCAACCCGGCTCGGCCGTTCGTCTCCCTTGACGGCAATGCCGTCGGCCTCAATCTCCAGCCCGATCCCGGTCGCCCGGAGTTTTTGCACAAAGGCGTCGAGATGGTCGGCCCGTGCTCCGCGGACAAACACCTGGCCCGAGGTCATTGCCCCGGCAATGAGGAAGGTGCCGGCCTCGACCCGGTCGGGAATAACGCGCTGTTCGGCGCCATGCAGACGGGCGACGCCGTCAATGCGGATGACCGGGCCGCCGGCGCCGCTGACCCGCGCGCCCATCGCGTTCAGCAGGGTTTGTAAGGCGACGATTTCGGGCTCGCAGGCGGCGTTTTCAATCTGGCTCGGGCCGTCGGCCAGGCTGGCCGCCATCATCAGGTTTTCGGTGGCGCCGACGGACGAAAAATCCAGGCTGATCCGGGCGCCGCGCAGGCGGCTGGCCCTGGCCTCAACATAGCCTTCTTGCAGGCGGATCTCGGCGCCGAGCTGTTGCAGGCCGGCCAGGTGAATATCGACCGGTCGGGTGCCGATGGCGCAGCCGCCGGGCGTCGAAACCCTGGCCCGGCCAAAACGGGCCAGCAGCGGACCCAAGACCAGAAAAGAGGCGCGCATGGTTTTGACCAGCTCATACGGGGCTTCGAGGTGACGAACCGACGGGGCGCGTAGCACGACCTCGTTATCGTCCCGCCACTCCGCCTCAACTCCCAGCTCGGTCAGCAGGTGCAGCGCCGTCCGAATATCGACCACCCGGGGCATGTTTGTGAACCGGCACTCTTCTTCGGTGAGCAGGGCGGCAAATAAAAAGGGGAGGGCCGCGTTTTTTGCTCCGCTGACCTCAATCTCTCCGTGGAGAGGCCGACCTCCGCGTATGATAATTTTATCCATCTCCTCCTCCTCTCCTCTCGACCGGGCTGTGTCGGCGGACGCTGACAACGCGCGGCAGGCCGGCATAGTCGTAGCTGAGCCTACACTCGCTCAGATTGTCCTGGCTCCTCGCCATCCGTCTCACGGCTTCACTCTGGGTGGAGCCGATCTCCATCACCAGCCAGCCCCCAGGGCGCAGCTGTACCGGACAGTCTTGCAGCAAGCGACGATAAAAATCCAGCCCATCCTTCCCTCCGTCCAGCGCCAGGCGTGGCTCCCAGTCGCGGACTTCGGCCTGTAAGGCGGCGAACTCAGGCCCGGCAATATAGGGAGGATTGCTCACAATCAGGTCAAAGGTAGGGGCGGCCCCCTGTGGCCGCCCAGAAGTAGAGGCGACCCTGTGTGGATGCCCCTCAAGCCGCTGCCGCATATCGGTCTGCATGAAAGTCATCCGGCCGGCCACGTTGTGAGCGACCGCATTGGTGCGCGCGACGGCCAGGGCCTCGACCGACACATCGCAGGCCCACACCCGAGCCTGGGGCAGCTGGCTGGCGAGCGCAACCGCAATACACCCGCTCCCGGTACCCAGGTCAAGGATCCGAGGCGCAGGGCAGGAGCCAAGCAACTCCAGGCCAAGCTCGACGACCCACTCGGTTTCGGGACGCGGAATGAGCACGTGTCGGTTAACCGTGAACTCCAGCGACCAGAACTCCTGAACGCCGGTGATATACGCGACGGGCTCGCGCCGGGCGCGGCGTTTGAGGGTGTGCCAGAAGGCGTCGCGCTGTCGCGGTGCGGGCGGGTCGCGCAGGTATAACTCGGTTCTGTTGCTGCCCATCGCATGAGCCAGCAACACCTCGGCGTCGAGACGCGGGCTCGGAATGTCATGCCCGGCCAGGAAGGCAGTCGCATCGGCCAGAAGGTCGGCCAGGCAGGACGCGTGGGCGAGTCGGGCTGGCATGGGACGGCTCAGCCGGCAGCCTTGAGCGCCTCGGCTTGGTGGGACGTGGTGAGCGCGTCCACGACCGGATCGAGTTCGCCTTCCAACACCCGTTCCAGGGTATGCAGGGTCAGGTTGATCCGGTGGTCGGTCAGCCGTGACTGCGGAAAATTATACGTCCGAATCCGTTCCGAGCGGTCGCCCGAGCCGACCATGCTGCGGCGCGAAGCCGCGATTTCCTGGTGCTGCTCTTCGCGGGCTTTTTCCAGCAGCCGCGAGCGCAGGATTTTGAGCGCCTTGGCCTTGTTCTTGTGCTGGGACTTTTCGTCCTGACAGATCACCACCGAGTTGGTCGGCAGGTGGGTGATGCGGACGGCCGAGTCGGTGGTGTTGACGCTCTGGCCGCCCGGCCCGGAGGACCGATACACGTCAATCCGCAGATCCTTTTCATCAATGTGGACATCAACATCCTCGGCCTCGGGCAATACGGCCACGGTCACGGCCGAGGTATGAATCCGGCCCGAGGCTTCTGTTTCCGGAATGCGCTGGACGCGGTGGACCCCGCCCTCGAATTTCAGCCGACTGTAGGCGCCACCGCCCTCAATCAGGGTGACGATTTCCTTGAATCCGCCCAGACCGGTCGGGCTGGAACTCATCACCTCCATACGCCAGTTCTTTTGTTCGGCGTAGCGGGTATACATTCGACACAGATCCGCGGCAAACAGGCTGGCCTCCTCGCCACCGGTGCCGGCCCGGATTTCCAACAGCACATTTTTTTCATCCAGCGGATCTGTGGGCAGCAGCAGGACGCGTAGCTGTTGCTCAAGCTCGGTGTGGCTCTGGTGCAGGCTGTCCAGCTCTTCTCTGGCCAGGTCTTGGACCTCCGGGTCGGGATCGTCGAGCAGGGCTTGGCTGTCGTCGATCTCTTGGCCTATTTTCCGCCACTGGCGAAAACACGTGACGACCCGTCCCAGCTCGGCGTGCTCTTTAGCCAGCTTGGCGTATGTCTGGGTGTTGGCAATGACCTCGGAGCTGCTCAACTGCTGCTCAAGCGCCTGATACCGCTGTTCCACTTCGGCTAATTTTTCCCCTAGATTGATGGCTTCGCTCATACGACTGCCTCGGTTGGTACGGGTTCGGTGGGGGCAGACACAAAAAAGACACGCGAGATATCGCGTGTCTTGTCAGGCAGGCAGGGTGGGGGCAGCTAGTCTTCGGCCTGTTCTTCTTGCTTGAGCCCGTAGCGGCGGCGGAAACGTTCGACCCGGCCTGCCGTATCAACGATGCGCTGTTTGCCGGTGTAGAACGGGTGGGAGGCGCTGGAGATATCGAGTTTATACAAGGGGTAGGTCTTGCCATCTTCCCATTCGATGGTATCGTTTGTTTCCACGCACGAACGGGTCAGAAAGGCGTACTCTGCCGATGCGTCTTGAAAAACGACCGGTCTATATTCTTCTGGGTGGGTATTCTGCTTCATGGCCAACCTCCGTCTGCTCAGTCCGACCAGTATTACCACCTCACCCGCAGGCTGGCAACTGAAGCGCGGTGTGGGTATGTAAGGGAGATCGGGATGGCAAAAGTGTGGTTTGTCCGGCGGGAAAACCGCCCGGTGGCCTTAGGCGGTCGGCCGGCCTATGAGACGTCTTTTGAGGATATCGTCTGGCCCTTGGATATTGGCGTGCACCGTTTCCAGGCAACCCAGCCACCGGCTGTTGATGCGGCCACCCAGCCGCCCGGCCCGGAATTTGTTGCCCAGGACATGGTCTGGGTCGAACTCACCCCGGCCGATGTGCCGGCCGGCTCAAGCTACCGGGTCGGTTTCTATTCGTCGCCGTATTCACCCAAGACGGCGGTTGCGCGCCTGGGGGAGCCGTGGGCGTCTTGAAGCGCATGTCGCGTCGATTGCGCTCAGGAACCGATCTGGCTTCAGATCGCGCCTTCGGCCTGGGCTTCCTCAATCTCCTTGTCCCCGTAGCC
>JAAXHF010000518.1 GCA_012271025.1 Deltaproteobacteria bacterium
GGTCGAGAGCGAGGTGGCAAACAGGGTCGGCAGCCAGATGCCCGCCGCATCGTTTGAGCCCAGCGAGGCGCGGAGCGCAATCACCCCCAGCGGAGCAAGCGCCAGACTTGAGGTGTTGATCGCCAGAAAAAGGGCCATGGCGTTGGTGGCAACGCCGGGCTGGGGGTTGAGCCGGTCGAGCTCCTGCATGGCCTTGATGCCGAAGGGAGTGGCCGCATTGCCCAGCCCCAGCATGTTTGAGGCCATATTCATGATCATCGCGCTCATGGCTGGGTGCTCGGCCGGGACATCTGGAAACAGCCGCACCATCAGCGGTCGCAAGGCTCGGGCGAGCGTATGCAGCAAGCCGCCCTCCTGGACAATCCGCATCAGGCCCAGCCAAAAGGCCATCACCCCGACCAGGCCCAGGGCCAGGCTGACGGCCGACTTGGCCGAGTCTATTGAGGCCGTGGTCACGGCTGCCATCGTGCCGTTAAAGGCGGCCGTGATGACAGACACGACAACGAGTCCGAGCCAGATCCAGTTCATGCGACGGTTCCTCTTTCATATGGGCGTGTTTATGTGTTGCGTCACCCAGGCTAGAATAGAGCCTAGTATGAAAAAGACGACCTGGATAGCGGCGGCAGCCCTGATCGCCCTGATCGCTCTGGTGGTGTATTCCAGCTTTCAAGTCGGCGGGTATCGGTGCGAGGTGTGCATGCAGTTCCGGGGAGCGTACGACTGTCGGACGGTTGACGGGGCAACCGAAATGGAAGCGCTCAGAGCGGCAATCACCAACGCCTGCGCCCTGCTGGCCTCGGGAGTCACCGATTCGCTGGCCTGTGAGCGGACTCCTCCCACCACAACACACTGCACCGCCTTCTGAGCACACCGCACGCAGGCTAGACGGTTTTGAGAAAGGCTTCGACCAGCCGCTGGTATTCGACCTGGTTGCGGTAGAAAATGTCGTTATGACCGCCCTGGGCAAAGATCGTGAGCTGTTTTGGTTCCCGGGCCGCGTCGTGCAGCATTTCGGCATGTTCACTGCCGACCAGCTCGTCAAAACGGGCGTGGAGGATCAGGGTCTTTCCCGCAAAGACGCCGAGTTTACGGCGGTAATCAAAAGCGGTATGGAGCGCATCCGTCACCTCGGCCGCTGACACGCCGAGTTCCTGAGGCTGAACCCGTAGGAAAAATCGCTGGGCCAGGTCGGCCACGCCGCTCTCGATAATCAGGCCGCCGATTTTCGGACGCTGGGCAGCGCCATGTATGGCGTACAAGGACCCGATTGAACGGCCGAACAGGAGCAGCTTTTCATCCGGCGTCGCAAGACTGTCAAGAATCGGCACGACATCGTCCAGCATGCCAGCCAGCGCCGGCGTGCCGCTTGACATGCCATAGCCGCGGTATTCGGCCAGCAGGAGGTTGCAGCCCGCCCGGTTGAACCACTGGGCAAAGCCGGGCAGATAATCGGCCACCACCTCTCCGTTGCCGTGGAAATACACCACCGTCCTGGCCTCGGAATGGACCGGGGAATAGCTGCACGCCAGCCGGCTGCCGTCGGCCGCCGTGACCCAGTAGGGTTCGGCAAGAGTCGCGGGCTGGGGGAAAAAATACCGGCTCGAAATAATCGGATGATCGAGAATCGAGTCGGCCATGCCCGCTCCGTGTTGAACGCCGTCTCAGAACCCTGCCGGACGGGGACAACCGCCCGTCAGCGCCAACACATGCCTGGCCAGGTCCAGGCTGGTCCGGTCCTCCAGATAGGGAGCGACAATCTGTACGCCGACCGGCAGGCCGTTGTCCAGACACCCGACCGGGACAACCGTCACCGGCAGGTAACAGGCGCCGGCCGGTGCCATCC
Source organism: Deltaproteobacteria bacterium (assembly GCA_012271025.1). The sequence goes on from JAAXHF010000518.1 coordinate 1,844, forward strand.
AGGTGATCAGATCCCAGTACGGATACTCCTGGCCGCCAACCGTGGCGGTGCGTCCAGCCTGGGGCTCGGAATGATCGTGCGGGATGGCGGCACACGGCATGACCGGCAGGAGCATGGCGTCCCAGTCCTGGAAAAACTCTTCCCAGCGCTTGCGCAGCTGCATGCGACGCTCGTTATAGCTCAGCCACTCGCGGTGACGCATGGCCATGAAGCGCCGGGTGCGGTCAATACTCGTGTCGCCCGACGCGGTCGCGTACAGCTCGATCTTATCGCGGGGAACACCGCCCGACAGCGCAACCTGCAGCAGGGCCTGAAACGTGGTGGCGATTTTTTCCAGAGAAAAATCGGGCCGCGCCTGGGTGTCAAGGCGGACCCCCTCGGTAGACAACCGATCTGCGGCGGATTCGAGCAGGGCCTTGACCCCCGGTTCAACCCGGCAGCGGGGATCGTCCAGCCAGGCCGCCACCCGGTAGTCCTTGAGCTGCTGACGGCGGGCCGGCGGCAGTTCGAGCCGCCACGCCGGCCGCTCCCAGCGGTTCGGCCCGGCCATGATGTCGAGTCCCAACTCCAGGTCCTCAACGCTCCGGGCCATGGGCCCGGCAACGGCCAGATCGGCCAGGGTCAGCGTTCCGGGTGGGCCGGGAATCTGTCCGTGGGCGGGCACGATACCGTAGCTCGGCTTGTGTCCGACCACGCCCGACATATGCGACGGCAGGCGGATTGAGCCGCCGATATCACTCCCCAGTTCCAGGGGCGTAAACCCGCACGCCAGGGCTGCGGCCGAGCCGCCCGACGAGCCGCCCGGGGTGCGTCCCAGATCGTGGGGATTACTGGTCGTGCCAAAGACCTCGTTGTAGCTCTGCAGATCTCCGGCGTAGATCGGCAGATTCGTCTTGCCGAAAATGACCGCCCCGGCCTCGCGCAGCCGAGCCACCGGCCAGGCGTCTTCTTCAGGCACGAAGTCCGACAGCTCAGGAGCCCCCGAGGTGGTGCGCATGCCCGCGGTCTGAAAGGAGTCTTTGACCGTCATCGGGACGCCGTGCAAAGGACCACGGACCTCGCCCCGGGCCAGGGCCGCGTCGGCCGCATCGGCTTCGGAGCGGGCGCGCTCGGCATCGAGCGTCACCACGCTGTTGATCGGCTTATCGAGCCTGTCCACCCGCTCCAGCAGCGCGTCGAGTACCTCACGGCTCGACACCTCCCGCTGGCGGATCTTTTGCGCGATTTCGATGGCGGTCGCATACGCGAATTCGGACATGGGATGCTCCTCTTAATCAAGGCTCAAGCGGGCATTCGACTCGACCGCTCCCCGCCACGTATCGCCACACTAATTCTGACGCCGGCGGCGGTCTGCCATGTTACACTCGACCTGACAACCATTCCGCGTGCCTTCGGCGTCAGTCCGACAGCGGAGAAACGGACTATCGAAGGACGTTTTATCGATTTTCTCCTCCTCTGACAGCTGTGCTTTACAGTCTTCCTCCTCCTTCAGGGCGACCTCTTCACACCCTGCCACACACTGCTCGAGGGTTTCTTCTGGTAGTGCGTCATCCGCTTCTGTCGCCTGTCGTTCCGCTTCTTCCAAGTCTCCTGGACAAGCCGCCAGGAACAACATGCCCCCAAACATCATTCCTACTGAAATGGCTCTGCCAAGTTTCCCCAGTCGCATACCTGTCTCTCCATTCTGTCAATCTCGCCCCGTGTAGCGGTGGGCGGAAACGCAATTATATGCTACACACACACGCCTGGCTAGTCTGGCCGCAAACGCTCGGATGACTACCGAAAATGGGAAGGAGCAGAGCGATGACAGAACGGAATTTTCAGCTGATTGAGACAAACGGGATTCGGCTGCGGACCGTGGTTGAGGGCACGGGACCGCTGGTGATTCTTCTCCACGGCTTCCCGCAGTGCTGGTATCTGTGGCGCCACCAGATAGACCCGCTGCTTGAGGCCGGCTTTCAGGTTGCGGTGCCGGACCAGCGCGGCTATGGCGGCAGCGACCGGCCCGAGGCTATTGAGGCGTATAATATCGTCGAGCTGACCAAGGATGTGGTCGGCATTGCCGACGCCCTGGACCACGAGCGGTTTGTGGTGGTCGGCCACGACTGGGGTGCGCCGGTGGCCTGGCACACCGCCCTGCTGCACGCCGAGCGGGTGCGGGCCGTGGTCGGCATGAGCGTCCCGTATGTCCGGGGCCAGGTCGGGGTGATGACCCGGCAGGAAAATTTCGGCGACAATTTCTGGTATATCGTCTATTTCCAGCAACCCGGGGTGGCCGAGGCAGAGCTGGAGGCCGATATCCGAAAATCGCTGCGCGTGACCTACTATGTGGCGTCCGGCGACGCGCCCGAGGGCGTGTGGTTTACCCACAAGCCGGCCAGCGCGGGCTTCCTCGACGGTTTGCCCGACCCGACCAGCCTGCCACCGTGGCTGACGACCGAAGACCTCGACTACTATGAGGCGCAGTATAAAAAAAGCGGCTTTCGGGGACCGATCAACTGGTACCGGAATATCGACCGTAACCTCGAAATCACCCCCCAGCTGGCCGAGGCCAAGGTCGAACCGCCGGCATTCTTTATCGCCGGCAAGAAAGACCTGGTGCTGTCCTTTGCCGGCGGCGGGCTGCTCGAATTGATGGACTCGTTCGTCTCGGACCTGCGTGGCAAGGTACTGATTGACGGCGCCGGCCACTGGGTCCAGATGGAGAAACCGGCCGAGGTCAACACGGCCCTGCTGAACTTTTTGAAACCCTTCGCCTGAGGCGCTCACGCGTCAACGTCAAAGTGGTGGAGCGTCGCCCCTCCGAGTGTGTCTCAGGTGAGTGAGAAAATATGGTTGAACAATTCTCATCTTCTTCACCTCAGACAGTCGAAACCGAGCGCTTACTCCTCCGTCCGTTTGTGGATGACGATTTTGTTGCTTATGAAAGGATTCGGGCGAATCCTGAAGTGGCTCGATATCTGCCCGGTGGAATAGAGGCTGTGAAGAGTGCGCCCGAAAGGGCACGACAAACTCTACAGGTCTTTGCACAACATTGGCGGGAGCGGGGCTTTGGGCCCTGGGCAGTTATCGACTATCAGACGAGAGTATTGATCGGACACTGCGGCCTGCGTTACTTGTCCGAGTTTGATGCAGTCGAGCTGCTCTATGCCTTAGATCCTTCAGCGTGGGGGAAAGGCTTGGCAACCGAAGCCGCCCGTGCCGCGATTGACTACGGCCGGACAGAACTTGGCCTGCCTCAGATTATTGCGCTTGCTTTACCAGACAATCATGCCTCTCGACGTGTTATGGAGCGAGTGGGGATGCGGTATGTCAAGATGGCATCCTTCCAAGGCTACGATGTGGTCCTCTATGAAGCGTCTCTCAGGCCGAGCGGACAGTGAGAGAGCGGCAAGAATGGACGTCTCCCATATCTGGTGCAACCTCAAGGACGGCGTCAGGGACG
>JAAXHF010000029.1 GCA_012271025.1 Deltaproteobacteria bacterium
CCCGAACCAGCCGCCATCGCCCGCCTCCGCCGCCAGCGGCGAAGCGTATCTGCTGGCGTTTTCCAGGTCGATTGAGCTGTGCCACAACTCCGGCAGCACCACCAGATCGCTGCCCCGCCCGGCCGCATCCTCGATAAACTCCTCCGCCCGCTCAAAATTGCGCTCCGGATCACCAGACAAACAGTCCATCTGCACCAGCGTAAGAACAAATTCAGACATAAAGACCATCCCTTTCCAAGATTTCGATTGTCACCACCCACCCGTCCGCGCAGTCACTGACCACTACCGACTGACCACTGACCACTGCCGTTCTCATACATGCTGATCGACCAGGATTGGATTGCCGTCAGGATCCACGATCACAAAACTCGCCGGCCCCGTTGTCGTTTCATCCGCCTCGCTCGCAAACACGATCCCGTCCGCCTTCAACTTCTCCTGGATCTCCCTGACATCGGTAAAACTGTCAAGAGGTTGTGCGGAACTGTCCCAGCCCGGGTTGAACGTCAGAATATTCTGTTCAAACATCCCCTGAAACAGGCCGATCACACAACTGGAACTCTTCATTATCAGCCAGCCCTCGCTCGCGTTTCCCCCAAACTCCTCAAATCCGAGCTTCTCGTAAAAGGCTTTCGAGACCGCAATATCCTTGACTGCCAGGCTGACCGAAAAACTGCCTAATTCCATTTTATGACTCCATTGTCTCCTGAAGATCAGACTGCAATGATAACGGCTGCGGGCCCGTCTTGTCCACTATCCGCCCTGCCGTTCACTGCGCCTCCTCCGGGTCCGGCAACACCTCCACCGTCGCACCCGGAGCAGGTCCGCTGTACTCGCCCAGCCGGCGCGGACGGGCGCTACCCTCAGATGTCTGGCTGCGCGAGCGCGATTGACTGGGCGCGGCATCCACATTCAACTTGCTGCCGGGCAGCGGACGCGTCGCCCGCCAGATCAACCACGCACCCAGCAAAGGCAGCAGCACCGGCCACAGACGCAGCGGAAGATTCTGTTGACCCAGGCCAATCGAAAAAAGAAAGAGGCCCAACAGCACCAGCACCGACCCCGGCACCAGCGCCCACCACAGCTGCCACCGCTGTCCCAGCAGGTAGAGCAGAAAAAAAACGGCCCCCAGGCCGATGAAAAGGACAGTGCCCAATACCGCCGGTTCCTCGGTCACACTGCTCAGGGCGATCGTACCGCCCAACATCAGCATGAATCCACCCGGAATGATCGCCCACCAGCGCTCCGCCCGGTCCAGCAGATAGATGTGCGCGAACGCGATCGCCTGCCCCACGAACAGCACGCTGGCCGTTATGCGCTGGTCCAGCGCCGGCAGCGTTGTCAGGTAGACCATCGCCGTCAGCGCGATCAACGTCCAGCCGGGAATCAGCCGCCACCAGTTCTCGCGCGCCGAAAGATAGCCGCCCACAAATAAAAGCGCCAGCAGGCCCAGCAGCGCCGCCGCCCCGTACTGAACGTAGGGCTCAAAGCGGACAAAAACATCCAGGTTGAACAGCAACAGCCCGATACCCGCCAGCGACAGCAGCACGCCCCAAATGAGGTTGTTGATGCGGTTGTCGCGGCTCTTGGCGGCCATCACCTGCGCTCCTGATCAACCACCGGCCGTCGGCGCCCCATCGCTGGACGCCATACCCCGCCACACCACCTCCGGCGTAAACGGCAGCACATCGTACCAAACACCGAGCGCACCATGCAGCGCCGCCGCAATGGCCGGCGCCGTCGGCAAAAACGGCATCTCCGCCATCCCCCGCGCACCCAGCGGCCCCTGCGGGTCCGGCAGCTCCAGGATCACCGGCACGATCTCCTCGGCCACGTCGGCCACGCCCGGAATCAGATAATTGCTCAATTGGGGCGTGATCGTGACGCCCCCCTCCTGCAGATAGTTCTCCAG
>JAAXHF010000457.1 GCA_012271025.1 Deltaproteobacteria bacterium
ATCGGCCTGGACAAGGATGGCAATGTCTTCGTGGCCGACTGGCGCAACGACCGCATCCAGTCCTTCACCAGCGACGGCCAGTGGCTCGCCAGCTTCGGTCAGCCGGGTAGCGGCGGCGACGCCACTTACGCCCGGGAGCATGGCGGCATGCACCGGATCACGCGACCCGTTGGGCTGTTCAATCGCCCGACCGGCGTGGCGGTGGACAAGGACGGAGACATCTACGTGGCCGACTGGCTGAACAACCGGGTGCAGGTGCTGACCCCCGAGGGCAGGTTCATCACCGAATTCACCGGGGACGCGGCCCTGTCCAAGCTGGGCGAGCAGAAGATCGAGTCCAACCCGGACATGATCCGGCAGCGTAACGGCGTCCGCGATTTCACTCCCGAGAAGGTTCTCTGGGCCCCCGTGGCGGTGAAGGTGGACGACAACGGCCGGGTCTTCATTGCCGACACCACAAGGCACCGGTTCCAGGTCTACCAGAAGAACGACGCGCCGGTGCTGGTCTAGTACGCAAGCCGCTCCCCCTTTGGGAGAGGATCATGGTGAGGGCTATTCCCTCACCACCAGCAACGAGTCTAGGGGCAGGCGATATGTCTGCCCCTTTTCGTGGAGCAGCAATGGCGCAGGATGAGGAACAGGGCACTGGCACGCTGGCCCAGCGGATGTTCGGTCCACAGGCCGGCGTTTATGCGACCAGCAAGGTGCACATCAGCGACGACAGCCTTGAATCGGTGCAGAAACTGACACGCCCTGAGTCCCTGCTCGGCGCCACGCCGTACCGCTGGACCGTAGACATCGGCGCCGGCGCGGGCTTTACGGCCTTCGCCATGGCACAGGTCTCGGCCCAGGTGGTGGCCAGCGACATCACCCGGCCAATGCTGCGGCAGGCGCAGCGCATCAGCGGAGAACGAGGGTTGACCAACGTGCGGCTGGCGCAGAATGCTGCTGAATCGCTGCCCTTCGCCAACAGCAGCCTGGACCTGATCACCTGCCGCAAGGCTGCGCATCACTTTCGAGACTTCGAGGCCGCTCTCGATGAGGTCAGGCGCACGCTCAGGAAGGGCGGCTCG